>SKNJ01000004.1 GCA_007120575.1 Thioalkalivibrio sp. | reverse complement strand
GTCGGTATCCGGCTGATCAGCGAACACCTGCGCCAGCTCGCCGACCGGCGGCTACGCACCCTGGTCGGGCGCGCCACCGGCAGCGACCGAGCAGCAGCCGCACTCGGGCTGGTGGGGGGCGCGATCAGCCAGAGTATCCACGCAGTAATTTTCGTTCTGATCTCGCTGGTCACCGCGGGGGTACTGGACGCACGTCGCGCCCAGCCGGTGATCAACTTCGCCAATCTCGGGACCTCACTGCTGGTGCTGATCGCGGCGCTGGACCTGACCCTGATGGTGTTCATCCTGGTTGGCGTGACCGGGCTGCTGTTCTATTTCGACCAGGATCAGTCGGCCCGCCTGCGCCACCTGATCCGGGCACTCCTGGGCATCGGGCTGCTGTTCCTGGGCCTGATCTTCATCAAGGACGGCGCCAAGCCCCTGGCGGAACTCGCCTGGATGACCGAGTTGATGTCGCTGTCTGCGCAGTCTCTGTTGATCGCCTTTGTGACTGGACTGGTATTCGCCGTGGTCGCGCATTCAGCCTCCAGCATCACCATCGTCACCATGGCCCTGGCGTCAAGCGGCGTGATCGACCTCGAGTACGGCCTGATGGTGGTCTACGGAGCCGGTTTCGGCACCGGCATCAGCACCCTGGTGCTGGCTGCCTCGCACAAGGGACTGGGCCGCCAGCTCGCGCTCTACCAGTTCATCCTCAAGGCCATGGGGCTCGCACTGCTGCTACCGCTGTTCTGGATCGAGTTCTACGGCGGCATCCCGCTGGTCGGGGCCGCGCTGGCCGCGCTCCCGGTCGGAATCGGATTCCAGATCGCGTTCTCCTATGTCCTCTACCAGGTCGCCTGCGACGTGGTCATGCACCCGTTCCACCACCGCGTCGCCGACTACCTGGAACGTAAGGCCCCACCGACCGACGAGGAGGCCCTGGGCAAGCCGAAGTATCTCTACGCAGGGGCACAGAACGACGCGGGCAGCGCCCTGATGCTGGCCGAGCAGGAACAGTTGCGTCTCCTGCGGCACCTGCCGGAATATCTCGACCAGGTGCGCGACGAGATGCCGCAACCGCGCCATGATCGCGTCAGCCTGCAACGCGGCGGGACCCAGGTCGCGGAGGCCACAGCGCAGTTCCTGGACGAGATCCTGTCCGGGGCCCTCAGCGGCCCGACCCTGGATCACGCCATCGTCCTGAAGAGCCGCAACGAACTGCTCGCGGCCTTGCAGGAGACCCTGAACGATCTGGTCGTCGAGGTGGAGCGGGCACGCCTGACCGAGGACTCGGCCGAGGCGCGCGCCCTGACCCACGGCCTGGTCGAGACCCTGCACATGATGCTGCTGACCCTGAACGACGCGGCGCGCACCGGGGATGCCGACGACATCGAACTGCTGCAGTCCCTGACCCACGACCGCTCGGAGCTGATGGACTCGATCCGCCGTCGCCTGCTGGCCAGCGGTGATCTGGTCGGCAGCACCCGTGACGCCGTATTCGGAGCGACCAGCCTGTTCGAGCGTGGGGTGTGGCTGTTGCGTCGCTATGCCCTGCTGCTGGCCGCCCCGGAGGGCACGCGCTACGACGCCACCGGGACCACGCCCGCGTAGCGCGCACGTCCGACTGGCGCGTCATCTACGGTGGCTCCGTCCTGGCCTACGGAAACACTGATTAATGTACACGTTCGCGCTCGAGTCGCTTTTGCGTGCGTTTAATGCGCGGTGACTGCCGTGCAGTCATTCTGCTACAGGTGAGCCGCAACGCTGTTCCCGCGCCCGTTTTCGTCAACAACGGGCGGCCAAGCCCCTGCTTTCAATGGCTTGTGGGGTTGGCACCCCAGGTTCCCCGATCCTGCGTTGCGCCGCTTATGGGTAGAGCCACTACCCACTGCACGACGCGCCTTGGCGCGGAAAACCCGGGGTGCCAACGCGAACGTGTACATGAATCAGTGTTGCCCTAGCCGACCCGGGGCAGCGATCCGCGGAAAAGCGGCCGCAAACGCCAGCGTCGGCGCGGGAGCGCACCGATGCGGGCACGCTCACCCCCGACCCAGCACGCCATGCAGCCGTTCCAGGGCCTCGCGCAGACGCGGCTCAGGCTGGGTATAGGCGATCCGCAGATAATCCCGCCCGTGGGCAGGACTGAAATCGGTCCCCGGGGTCAGCGCCACCCCGACACGATCCAGGATGTCCGCACACAAGGCCTCCGAGTCTCCACCATGCGCACGGCAGTCGGCATAGATATAGAACGCACCGTCGGGACGCGCCTGCACCTCCAGACCCAGGGCCGGCAGCCCCTCCAGCAGAACATCACGCCGGCGTTCCAGCTCGCTCACCCGCGCTTGCAGCAGGGCCTCGGTCTCCGGCTCGAACGCCGCCAGCGCCGCACTCTGAGCCAGCGTCGACGGCGCCACGAACAGGTTCTGCGCCAGCCGGCGCACGGACTCGATCCAGGCCTCGGGGACCACCATCCAGCCAAGACGCCAACCGGTCATTGCAAAATACTTGGAGAAGCTGTTGATCACCACCACCTCCGGATGCAGTGCCGCGGCACTGCGCTCGGGCGCTCCGAAGGTCAACTGACCGTAGATCTCGTCGACGATCAACAGTCCGTTACGAGCGCGCACCACCTCGGCAATCTCCGCCAGCCGTGCACGCTCCAGCCGCGTCCCGGTCGGGTTCGCCGGCGAGGCCAGGAGCAGGGCCCGGGTCTGCTCGCCCCAGGCCTCCGCCACCGCCCTGGCGGTGGGCTGGAAGGCATCCTCGGCCGCCACTGGCAGGTTGGTCGGACGCGCCCCGCGCGCCGCCACAAACTGCCGGTTGCAGGCATAGCCGGGATCCGGCAACAGGATCTCGTCCCCCGGGTCCACCCCCGCCGCCAGCGCGAGCAGGATCGCGGCCGAGGCCCCGTTGGTGATCACGATACGCTCGGGGTCGATGTCGGCCGCGTGCCGACTGCGATAGTCGCGCGCCAGCGCCTCGCGCAATTCGCGGGTGCCATGCGCGGCGGTGTAGCGCGTTGCTCCGCGTTCCAGTGCGCGCCGACCCGCGTCGACGATCGCCGGGGGCGTGCGGAAGTCCGGTTCGCCCACTTCCAGATGGATGATGTCGCGCCCCGCGCGCTCCGCGGCCTGGGCGCGCGCCAGGATATCCATCACCCGGAACGGCTCGACCACCCGGGCAAACGCGGACAACGGCGGGGAACTGACAGGTGGCTCCGGCATCCCGGCCCGGACCTCAGCGGCGCACGTGGCGCATCAAGCGCTTGCGCTTTTGCTCCTGGCGCGGGGTCAGCTTGTTGCGGCGCCCCGCATAGGGGTTCCGACCACTGCGAAACTCGAGCCGCAACGGGGTGCCGACCAGCTTCAGATGCTTGCGGAAAAAGTTTTCGAGGTAGCGCCGGTAACTACCGGGCAGGGCTTCGGTCTGGTTGCCGTGGATCACCACGACCGGGGGGTTCTGGCCGCCCTGGTGGGCATAGCGCAACTTGATCCGCCGGCCCCGCACCATCGGCGGGGCATGCTCGGCGACCGCGGCCTCCAGCAAGCGTGTCAACTCCGGGGTAGAGACCTTGCGGAAAGTGCTGGCATACGCCTCCTGCACATCGTCCAGCAGGTGGCCGACGTTGGTACCGTGCAACGCGGAGATCAGGCGGGTACGGGCATAGTCGACAAATGCCAGACGCCGGTCCAGTTCGGCGCGCACGCGTTCACGCGCCTCCGGCTCCATGCCATCCCACTTGTTCACCGCCAGCACCAGGGCACGCCCGGCTTCGATGACCAGCCCCAGCAGATGCGCATCCTGGTCGGACAGACCGTCCTGGGCGTCTACCACCATGATCACCACGTGGGCGGCCTCGATCGCCTTCAGCGTCTTGATCACGCTGAATTTTTCGATCGTTTCGTGGACGCGTGCCCGACGCCGCACCCCGGCGGTGTCGATCAGGGTGTAGTCCTGATCGTCGCGGTGGAACGGCACGAAGATACTGTCACGGGTAGTCCCGGCGATCTCCGTCGCGACCACCCGCTCGTCGCCCAGGATCCGATTCACCAAGGTCGACTTGCCGACGTTGGGACGCCCGACGATCGCCACGCGAATACCCGGCCAGTCGTCCAGTGCCGCCTGCTGCGAGGCCTCGTCGAGACCGTCACTGGCGGCCGCGTCGTCCCCGGCCTGTTCAGGGGCGGCCAGGGATGCCCGGCGCTCGGCCGCCACATCCTTGCGCACCGCCTGCATCAGGCCCTGCACGCCGCGCCCGTGTGCCGCGGCAATGGACGTCACCTGCCCGAGCCCGAGGGCGTAGAACTCGGCACTGACGGAATCGGCATCCAGACCATCGGTCTTGTTCACCACGACGCGCGCATTGACACCGGCTCCGCGCAACTGATCGGCAATCGCCTGGTCCTGCGGCGTCAGGCCATCACGCGCATCCACCAGAAACAGGACGTGATCGGCCTCCGCCACCGCCCGCTGGGTCTGTTCCGCCATCGCGCGATCCATCTCCGCGCCCTCGCCCGAGAGCCCGCCGGTGTCCACCACCAGATAGGGAAAGTCACCGACCTTGCCAATCCCGTACTGGCGATCGCGGGTCAGGCCGGCAACATCCGCGACCAGTGCGTCCCGGGTGCGCGTCAGCTGATTGAACAGGGTCGACTTGCCGACATTGGGACGGCCGACCAGGGCGATGACCGGGATCACGCGGGATGCCCTCCCGGAACGGCTGAGAAGCGGCGCGGGCGCACTACTCGTTGCGGCCCGGGTAGGGATCAACGGCGGTCAGGCGGCCATTGTCGGTAACCACATACAGCACGTCGTCGATCAGCACCGGACGGCTCACCAGGGCCCCGGAACTGGCGCGCAGACGGGCGACAATGCGGCCGTCGTCGATATCCAGCCAGTGCAGATAGCCCTCGTAGTCACCCACGATCGCACGGTCGTCCACCACTACCGGGGCGGTGACCCCGCGCAGCCGCAGCCGGTCCATCTGCCAGAGGTCACCCCCGTTCCGGGGGTTCAGGCCCCAGACGTGACTTTCGGCGTCGGTCACCACCAGTACGTCCGAGCGGGTATCGACATCGCCGCCCTGGTAGGACGAAAACTCGCGCGCCCAGAAGATATCCCCGGAATTGATGTCCACCGCGGCCAGGCGCCCCTGATAGGTCGCGACCAGTGCAGCACCGCGATACACGGGGATATGCCCATCGATGTCGACCATGCGTTCGACCTCGGAGCGACCACTGGGGAGCCCGACGGTGGTCTCCCACAGTACGTTGCCACGAGTCGCGCTCAGCATCAGCAGGCGCCCGTTGTCGAACCCGGCCAGCACCCGCCCGGGGAACATTTGCGGCACCTGCGCACCGCGCAGACTCAGCGCCGGGGTGGTGCGCAGGGCGGTCCACTGCACGGTCCCGGAAGTCGCATCCAGGGCATGCAGGCGGCCGTCATTGGTGCGGGCCACCACGATCCCGGAGGCGACCGCGGAGATCGCGATCACTTCGCTCGACAGGCGCACCCGCCAGCGTTCGCCATCGCCTTCCAGATCCACTGCGATCGCCTCGCCATCCAGCGTCCCGATCACAGCGATGCCTTCGCCCACCCCGACCCCTGCGGCCACGCGAGCATCCTCCAGCCGGACCTGCCAGAGCTGGCGGCCATCGTCAGGATCCAGCGCGCTGATCCGTCCGTCTCCATCCACGATCACCAGCCGTCCATCGGCCAGCGCCGGTTGGACCTTCCACAGGAAGCGCTGGCCACCCGAGCCGATCGATCGCGACCACAGGACGCTGGGCTCGGCTTCCGCCTCGAATTCCGGCAACTCGGCCGGGGGCTCGGTGGTGTCGCGCGACCACAGGCCGCAGGCGCCAAGCGAAACGGTTAACGCGACCACGAGTAGCAGGCGCGCAACCGGACGGAACAGGGAGGGCAGAGACATGGGTCGGTATTTCCCCTAGGCAGCGAGTTCTTCGAATTTCAGGCGCAGGTACTCCGGAGAATGCCCGGCATCCAGCGCCTCGCGGTAATGCTCGCGGGCCTGGTCCTGGTCGCCCCGCGCCCGTGCCAGGTCTCCCTGCAATTCCAGGCGCAGGCCGAGAAAGGCATCGCTACGCACTCCGGCCAGTGCGGCTTCGGCCTCGTCGAGGCGTTCGGCCAGGATCAGCTGGCGCGCCAGGCGCAGTGTCATCAGGCTGCGGTAGCCATCGTCGGGGGCAGCATCGCGCGCCGCGCGCAGGGCCGCCACCGCACCCTCGGTGTCACCCTCGGAAATTGCCACGTCGGCCCGGTGGACCCACGCAAGGGCCTCGTAAGGGGTCCCGCGGCCATGCTCGATCACCTGATCGGAGATCTGCGCGGCGCGCTGCAAGTCGCCAGCTTCAACGGTAGCCTGCAGCGCCAGGTACAGGTCGGAAGCCCCCTGCGCACGCGCCTCCTGGCGGTCGCTCCACCAGTTCCAGCCAAACAGCCCGCCAATCCCGAGCACCAGACCGGCGATGATGGCGACCGCGTTCTCCGACCACCACTGCTTGATGCGTTCGGCTTTTTCTTCGTCGGTGAGATAACTCATGGTGTCTCGTGTCCTTGCATCGATTCGTGTTGCAACCGGGGCAGTGCCGCCCGCAAATGGGTCGCCAGCATATCCCGCGCGACCGCAACCTGTTCCGCGCCCGCCGATCTTAGCGGCTTCACCGTGACCGTGCCCGCGGCGAGCTCGTCGCTGCCCAGCACCAGCGCGTACTGCGCGCCGAGCCGGTCAGCGCGCTTCATCTGGGCCTTGAAGCTCCCACCACCACAGTGCTGGACCAGATGCAGTTCGGGCAGTTCGCCACGCAGCTGCTCGGCCAGCACCAGCGCCGGGGCCGTGAGGTCCTCTCCTCCGACCACCAGGTACACGTCCGGACCCGGCGCGGCCGGGGCCGCCGCACGCTCCTCCAGCAATGCCACCAGGCGCTCCAGGCCCATCGCCATCCCGATCGCCGGAGTGCCACGCCCACCGAGCTGCTCCACCAGCCCGTCGTAGCGACCGCCGGCACAGACCGTGCCCTGGGCACCGAGATCATCGGTGATCCACTCGAACACGGTGTGCGTATAGTAGTCGAGGCCGCGTACCAGCCGCGGGTTATGGATATAGGCGATTCCCAGCGCATCCAGGTGCGCGCAAAGCCTCTCGAAGTGATCGCGCGACTCGGCGTCCAGGTCGTCCATCAGGCTCGGGGCCCCGGCCACCACCTCGCGGGTCTCCGGATGCTTGCTGTCGAGGATACGCAAAGGATTCTCGTACAGCCGCCGCCGGGCCTCCTCGTCGAGGCCATCACGGTGCTGCTCAAAATAGGCGATCAGGTGGTCGCGATAGGTCTTGCGGCTGGCCGGAGTGCCCAGGGTATTCAGCTCCAGGCGCACGTTGTCGAGCCCCAGGTCCTGCCACAGCCGCGCCGTCATCGCCAGGATCTCGGCGTCGATGTCGGGCCCGGCCAGCCCGAAGACTTCCAGACCCACCTGGTGAAACTGACGGTAGCGGCCCTTCTGCGGACGTTCGTGGCGGAACATCGGGCCCAGGTACCACAGCCGCTGTACCTGGTTGTGCAGCAGCCCATGCTGGATACCGGCCCGCACGCAACTCGCGGTCGCCTCCGGCCGCAGGCTCAAGCTGTCGCCATTACGGTCCTCGAAGGTATACATCTCCTTTTCCACGATGTCGGTGACATCCCCGATCGACCGCGCGAACAGCTCGGTCGATTCGAGCAGCGGCATCCGGATCTCCGCATAGCCATAGCGGGCCAGCAGGCGGCGCAGCCGGTCCTCGAGATACTGCCAGACATGAATGGACTCGGGCAGGATATCGTGCATCCCGCGAATGGACTTGATCGCTTTCATCGTGCCCTTGTTGGTTCGTGAACAGCGCCCGGCCGAACGGCGGCGCCCGGGTTGGTGCGCTACCTGGCAGCCGGCTCGGCGTTACGGCGTCCCTTCCAGATCGAAACGGGCGGTCCGGTCGTCACGGGTGTACGGTTCCAGGTCGACGCCCTCGCCCTCCAGAGTCAGCGTGACCCCGGCCGCGTTCCCGAGGACCACACGTCCCGGCAGTTCGACCCTCAATTCCTCGCGATCGCCCGGGCTGAGGACCCCGGTGAAGACGACATTGTCGCCCGCGTCGCGGATCTCCACCCAAGAGGTCTCGGAGATCTCCAGCACCACGGCCGCCCCCGGCTCACCGGCGGGTGCAGTCGGTTCCGCTTCCGGCACCCGGGCCACCACGGCCTCCTCCGGCGCCGGTGCCGGCGCGGCAGACGTCTCCGCTTCGGCGGGGACTTCCGGCTCCGTCTCGCGGTCCGGTCGCGCGGCCGCCTCGGGCCGTGGTGAAACAACCGGCTCGATCAACGCGTCGGTGCTGATCGACGGGCCGGGTCCGGGCTCCTCCGGAACGACCGGCCCGGCGCCGGCTTCCGGCTCCGCCGGCATGGGCTCCGGAGGGTCGCCGTCCGGTGCCACCAGGCCGGCTGGCGGCGTGATTTCCGGCGCACCCGGGGAATCCGCCACCTCCGGGGCAGCATCCGGGGCCATCTCCGGCGCGCCCGCGCCAGAATCGCCGGGCGCGCCCAGCCCCAGTACCGGCAGGTACGGCACCCCCTCGCGCTCGGACCAGGCATAGACCCCGAGCCCCAGCAGCACCGCGATCAGCAGCCCCGCCATCCAGTACGGTGTGCGGCTGCGGCGCCGGCGCTGGTGGCGAGCCGACGGGGTGGCCACCGGCCGCAGTTCCGGATCCAGCAACCCATGGCTCTCCAGGTGTTCGATCCAGGGCCCGGCATCCACACCCAGTTCCCGCGCACAGGAACGAAAATATCCCCGTACGTAGGCCGGCGGCATGTGATGAAAACGGTTCGCCTCCAGGTCCTCAAGCGTCCCGCGTCCTAGGTGGATGCGATTGGCCAGCGTCGCGGTGTCCAGCCCGGCGGCCTCGCGCGCGCGGCGCAGACTCGCGCCCGGCTCGCCATCGTCTCCGGACTGGCCAGCGCTGGCGGGCTGATCACGAGTGGTCAGCCCACTGGCCGCGGCAAACTCCGGATCGGGGTCGGGGTCGGGGTCGATCTCCGCGCGCCGAGGATTCAGCGCCTCCACGTTGCGGGCGTTGTCGTCCACATCCTCGACCCGCCCCAGATCCGGTTCCTTGTCCCGCGACTCAACCACCTTCGTGCTCCAAGCGTTCCAGACGCGCGAACTCGCGGCTGTCCGGATAGTTCTGGCGCAGGCGCTGCGCGCATTCGCGCGCGGCGCCGCGATTGCCCAGCGCCATCTCGGACTGGTAGCAAAGCAGCAGCATCTCGGCGTTCTCGAAGCCCTGCGTCTCCAGACGCGAGAGGAAGGCACGGGTCTGCATCGGCCGGCCCTCGGCATAGCTCAGCGTGGCCATCTCCAGCAGGGCGCGCGGATAGCGCGGGCGCAGCTCGAGGGCAGCGCGCAATTGTTCCTCGGCGCGTGCGGCGTCGCCGACATCGGCGAAGCACACTCCGGAGTTCATCAGCGCGATCTCGCGCTGGTCGTAATCCGGGTTGTCGATGGCCCGGAGGAACAGCGCCTGCGCGTCGTCGTGTTCCTCGCGCGCGCACAGCAGTGCCCCGAGACTCGTCTGCACATGCGGGTTGTCGGGATCCGCGTCGAGCGCCTTGCGGTAGTGTTCCTCCGCCCGGCCGAGCGCGCCTCGGCGTTCGTAGACCGCCCCCATGCCCAAGTGGGCCAGGGGATGGTTCGGATCGTAGTCCAGCGCGCGCCGGAGATTGCGTTCCGCCTGCTCGAATTCGCCCTCGCGCAAATAACCGATGCCCAGCTCGGCGTTGATCTCGGCCGCCTCGGCCTGGTCCTCGCCGACCTGGCGCTCCATGCCCGCGCAACCGGCCAGAAGCACGGTGGCCAGCAGCGTCGCCGCGAGCCCCCCGAGACGCACCACGATCACGAGGCCCTCCGCTGGAACTCGGGCAATTCGGAATGCAGGCGGATCATGCGCATGCCCCGGTTGGTCCGGTCTTCCACTTGTCCCACCAGCTGGCCACAGGCGGCATCGATATCGTCACCCCGGGTGCGGCGCACGGTGGTCACAAAGCCCGCCTTCTGCAAACGCCGCTCGAACGCCAGCACGTCCGCCTCGCACGGGCGGTCGAACGGCGCCCCGGGGAAGGGATTGAACGGGATCAGGTTGATCTTGCCGGGAATGCCGCGCAGCAGACCCGCAAGCTGGCTGGCGTGCTCGGGCCGGTCGTTGACGCCCGCCAGCAGGACGTATTCAAAGGTTACACCGCTGTGGGCATCGGTCGCCTCCACATAGCGGCGGCAACTTTCCAGCAGTTCGGCAAGCGGGTACTTGCGATTGATCGGTACCAGCCGGTCTCGGAGTTCATCGTTCGGGGCATGCAGGCTGACCGCCAGCGCGACATCGGTGTGTCCGCTCAAGCGATCGAGGGCCGGCACCAGCCCGGAGGTGGACAATGTGACCCGGCGCCGACTAAGGCCATAGGCGTTGTCCTCGGTCATCAACTGGCAGGCAGACACCACCGCGTCGAAGTTCGCCAGCGGCTCGCCCATGCCCATCAGCACCACGTTGCTGACCGCTCGCTTGCGGCCTTCCGGCACCGGAAGGCGCTGCATGGCCAGCCACACCTGGCCGATAATCTCGGCGCTGGTCAGGTTGCGATTGAAGCCCTGCTGGGCCGTCGAGCAGAAGGTACAGTCGAGCGCACAGCCGACCTGGGAGGAGATGCACAGCGTGCCACGCCCGCTCTCGGGGATAAAAACGGTCTCGATGGCATTGCCGTCCGGAAGCCGCAACACCCACTTGACGGTGCCGTCGGAAGAGGCCTTTTCCAGGCCGATCTCGGGCACGCGGATCTCGGTCTCGCGTAGCAGGCGATCGCGCAGCTTGCGCGACACGTCGGTCATCTGCTCGAAGTCGGTGACCCCGCGCTGATGGATCCACTTGATCAGCTGGGTGGCACGAAAACGCGGTTCACCCCACTGTGCGAACAGCTGCACCAGCTGCTGCCGGCTGTAGCCAAGGAGATTCAGGGGGGTGGACGTTGCGCCTGCCATCATATGGACCGCTTGAGATCGTGACCTCCTAGTGTACTGCGCGGGAGGGATGCGTGCCTATGGGGCGGCCGCGACGCTCCACAACGCCCTGCCACGCATTGACGGTGCTGCCTGTCCCGTCAATGCGGGACCGCGCCATCGCGCAAGGCCGACCGGCTTTTAGCGGGTACGCGGGCAGATACCGTCGTCACCAAAGAAAAAGGCGATCTCGCGCTCGGCCGTTTCCGGCGCGTCGGAGCCGTGCACCGCGTTCTCGTCGATCGACACCGCGAAGTCCGCGCGGATGGTGCCGGGTGCTGCTTCCTTGGGATTGGTCGCCCCCATGATGTCGCGGTTCTTGGCGATGGCGCCCTCGCCTTCCAGCACCTGCACCACCACCGGCCCGGAGATCATGAACTCGACCAGATCGTTGAAGAACGGGCGCTCCTTGTGGACCTCGTAGAAACCCTCGGCCTGTTCGCGGCTCAGGTGCATCATGCGCGCGGCCACGACCTTCAGGCCGGCCTTTTCGAAGCGGCTGATGATGTCACCGATCGCGTTCTTGGCGACGGCGTCGGGCTTGATGATCGAAAGGGTACGTTCTGTGGCCATGGTGCGGCTCTCCTGGTACTGGGATTGATTTCATTCGCCAGGCCCGACTGCAAACGCGAGAACCCGCCGACCGGCGGGTTCCCTGCGCAAGAATGACGCGGACGCAGCGTGCGGCGCGTAGTCTAGCCCGGATGTTTCATGAATTGCACGC
>SKNJ01000236.1 GCA_007120575.1 Thioalkalivibrio sp. | reverse complement strand
CGCAGTTGATCCTCAGCCGAACCGCGCCGGAGTTCCTGATGGAGCTGTTCAAGCTCGAGGTGCCCGAGGTCGGCCAGAACATTATCGACATCATGGGCGCGGCCCGTGACCCGGGTATGCGTGCCAAGATCGCGGTGCGCTCCAACGACCCGCGTCTGGATCCGGTCGGCGCGTGCGTCGGCATGCGCGGCTCGCGCGTGCAGTCGGTTTCCAACGAGCTTGCTGGCGAGCGTATCGACATCATTGTCTGGGACGAGAATCCGGCCCAGTTCGTCATCAACGCGATGTCCCCGGCGGAGGTTCTGTCGATCGTGGTCGATGAGGACAAGCAGTCGATGGACATCGCGGTCGAGGAAGACAAGCTGTCGCTGGCCATTGGCCGCGGCGGTCAGAATATCCGTCTGGCCTCCCAGCTGACCGGCTGGGAACTGAACGTGATGACCGAGGAGCAGGCCGCGGAGAAGAGCGAGGCCGAGGCCCAGCAGCTGGTGACGTATTTCATGCAGGCCCTGGATGTCGACGAGGAGGTCGCCGGGATCCTGGTGCAGGAAGGATTCAGCACCCTCGACGAGGTCGCGTATGTCGATGAAGAAGAACTCCTGGCGATCGAGGAATTCGACGAGGACATGGTCGCGGAGCTGCGCAATCGGGCCAGCGATGCCTTGTTGACCCGGGCGATTGCCGCCGGGGAGGGGCTGGGCGGTGGCGAACCGGCCGAGGACTTGCTGAACATGGAAGGCATGACCCTGGTCGTCGCCAACCAGCTGGCTGGTCACGGAGTCTGCACCATGGAAGATCTCGCCGAGCAGGCATCCGACGATGTGGTCGAGATGACGGGTCTGAGCGCGGAGGAGGCCTCTGCGCTGATCATGACGGCGCGCGCCCCGTGGTTTGAAACCGGGGAATAGGGCTGGCGTGGGTACCGGCTCTCGAGCCCGTCTTGCAGGCAATGGCCTTGCCTGAACAGAATCTGGAATGGAGGTAGGCGCCATGGCGCAAATGACAGTGCAGCAATTCGCGGAATCGGTGGGTACGCCGGTCGACCGCCTCATGATTCAGCTCAAGGAGGCGGGCGTCGAGGTGGACGGGCCCGATGCGGCCATTTCCGATGCGGAAAAGCGCAAGCTGCTCGATCACCTCCGTCAAGCGCACGGCGAGGCGGCCGAGACGGGCCGTGTGACCCTGAAGCGGCGGACCCAGGCGCAGACGCTGAAGGCGAGCTCCGGCCAGGGCCGGTCGAAGACGGTCAATGTCGAGGTGCGGAAGAAGCGCACCATCAAGCCCAAACCGTCGGAGACCCCGCCGGAGCCGGTCGCCGAGGAGGCCGCGCCACAGGAAGCGCCCGTGCCCGAGGCGCCGAAGCCCGAGCCGGAGCTCGAAACGGCCGTCCAGGCCCCGGTGGAAGAAGCACCCGCCGAGGCGTCCGATGCGGGGCAGCCGGATACCGAGCAGGCCCCGCCCGAGCCCGAGGTCGCCGCCGAACCGGAGCCCGAAGAGGCCCCGGTGGAGCCGGCCGCGCCAGCGGAAGAACCCGCCGTGGAAGAACCGGCCAAGCCGAAGCGCCCCTTGAGCCGCACGCAGCAGCTCGCGATGCAGGTCGAGGCGGAACGCGAGGCGCAGCGCAAGGCCCTGGATAGCCGCAAGCAGGAAGAACTCGATCGCGAGGAGCGCCAGAAGCGCCGCCAGAAGGAGCTGGAGGCCCAGGAGGCCAAGCGCGAGAAGGAAGAGCAGGCCCGCCTCGAACGCGAGGCCGCCGCGCGCCAGGCCGCGGCCACGCCGGCACCGGCGGCGGCTGCCAAGCCCGGCAAGGCCGACGGTCGTCGCAAGGGCGGCAAGGCGGATTCCGATCGCAAGGAACTGCACGTGGCGGGCGACCGCCGCGGCCGTCGCAAGAAGGGCGAGAGTCGCAAGGGGCAGTCGGCGGCGGCCCAGGCCGTGGCGAGCAAGCATGGCTTTGCCAAGCCGACCGCGCCGGTGGTGCGGGATGTCGAAGTGCCCGAGACCATTACCGTGGCCGATCTGGCACAGGCGATGGCGATCAAGGCGCCGCAGCTGATCAAGGCGTTGATGGGCATGGGCGTGATGGCGACCATCAACCAGTCCATCGACCAGGACACCGCGATGCTGGTGGTCGAGGAGATGGGACACAACCCGGTGGCTGCGAAGGAGACCTCGGTCGAGGACGAGATCGATGTCGGCCTGGAGCAGAGTGCCGAGTTGAAGTCGCGGCCACCGGTGGTGACCGTGATGGGGCATGTCGACCACGGCAAGACCTCGCTGCTGGACTACATCCGCAAGGAGAAGGTCGCGGCCGGCGAGGCTGGCGGCATTACCCAGCATATCGGTGCCTACCACGTGGATAACGGTCATGCCGGGGTGACCTTCCTGGATACCCCGGGGCACGCGGCGTTTACCGCGATGCGCGCCCGCGGCGCCCAGTCGACCGATATCGTGATCCTGGTGGTCGCCGCCGACGACGGCGTGATGCCGCAGACGGTGGAGGCCATCGAGCACGCCAGGGCGGCCGGGGTGCCGCTGGTGGTCGCGGTGACCAAGATCGACAAGCCCGAGGCCGAGCCGGACCGGGTGATGAACGATCTCTCCCAGCACGAGGTGATCCCCGAGGCCTGGGGTGGCGATACCCAGTTCATCCATGTTTCCGCGCATACCGGTGAAGGGGTCGACCAGCTGCTCGAGGCGCTCGGCCTGCAGGCCGAGGTCATGGAGTTGAAGGCCCCGGACGAGGGTCCGGCGCGCGGCGTGGTGATCGAGTCGCGCCTGGACAAGGGGCGTGGTCCGGTGGCGACCATCCTGGTGCAGTCAGGCAAGCTCAAGCATGGCGATATCCTGCTCTCGGGCAAGGAATACGGCCGGGTGCGGGCGATGTTCGATGACACCGGTGCGGCGGTGAAGGAAATCGGTCCGTCGATGCCGGTCGAGGTGCTGGGTCTGTCCGGCGTACCGGAGGCGGGCGACGAAGTTCTGGTGGTCGCGGACGAAAAGACGGCCCGCGAGGTGGCTGAATACCGTGATGCGAAGCAGCGCGAGCGCAAGCTGGCCGCGCAGCAGGCCGCGAAGCTCGAGAATATCTTCAACCAGATGCAGGAAGGCGAAGTCGGTACCGTGAACATCCTGATCAAGGCGGATGTCCAGGGTTCGGCCGAGGCCCTGCGCGAGTCGCTGATCAAGCTGTCCACCGACGAGGTACGGGTGAAGGTGGTCTCCGCCGGCGTGGGCGGGATTTCGGAATCCGACATCAACCTGGCGATGGCCTCCGACGCGATCGTGATTGCGTTCAACGTGCGTGCCGATGCCGGTGCCAAGCGTCTGGCCGCGGACAACGAGATCGATGTGCGCTACTACTCGGTGATCTACGAGGCGATCGACGACGTCAAGCAGGCGCTGTCCGGCCTGCTGTCGCCGGAGACCCGCGAGGAGATCGTCGGCCTGGCCGAGGTGCGCGACGTATTCAAGGCCTCGAGCTTTGGTCAGGTGGCTGGCTGTCTGGTGGTAGAAGGCGCGGTCAAGCGCGGCAATCCGATCCGCGTGCTGCGCGACAATGTGGTGATCTACGAAGGCGAGCTGGAGAGTCTGCGTCGCTTCAAGGACGACGTGAACGAGGTCAAGGCCGGTACCGAGTGCGGTATCGCGGTGAAGAACTACAACGACGTGAAGGCGGGGGACCAGATCGAGGTCTTCCAGCGCGTCGAGGTGGCCCGGACGCTGTAGCGTCCGGGAGCGAACATCATGCCGGCACATCGTGACTTCCAGCGCTCCGACCGGGTCGGCGAGCAGATTCAGCGCGAGTTGGCCGAGCTGATCCGGCTGGAGGTGAAGGATCCGCGGATCGGCATGGTCACCCTGGCCGATGTCGAGGTCTCGCGCGATCTGGCCCATGCGCGGGTCTATTTCACCCAGCTCGGCGGGGCCGAGAAGGGCCAGGAGGCGCAGAAGGGCCTGAACAACGCGGCCGGCTTCCTGCGCCGGGCGCTGGGGCAGCGCATGCGCCTGCGCAGCGTGCCGCAGTTGCGCTTCATCTATGACGATACCCCGGAGCGCGGGGCACACCTGTCCTCCCTGATCGACCAGGCGCTGGCCGAGGATCGGGCGCACCATGCGGATGAGTCCGGGCCCGCGGAGGGAACCGGCCCGGAAGAGGACGGCGCGACCGACAGCGATCGCGATCCGGACGCAGGACCGGAACGCGGGGCCTGAGCCCGGGCGTTTCCGGCCGGGCGGTTCATCCATGGCGAGCAAGCGGCGCGAGGTCGACGGCATCCTGTTGCTGGACAAGCCGCGCGGGCGCAGTTCCAACCAGGCGCTCGGCCGGGTCAAGTATTTGTTGCAAGCGAAGAAGGCCGGTCACACCGGGGCGCTGGATCCCCGGGCGACCGGCCTTTTGCCGTTGTGCTTCGGACAGGCCACCAAGGTCTCCGGCTGGCTGCTGGACGCGGACAAGCGCTACGTCGCCGAGGCGCGCCTGGGTGTGGAGACCGACAGTGCGGACCTTGATGGCGCGGTGATCCGCGAGGCCGAGGTACCACCCGTCGAGCCGGATACCCTGCGTGAGCTCGAACAACGCTTCAGTGGCGAACAGGCGCAGGTCCCGCCGATGGTCTCGGCCTTGAAACACCAGGGAAGGCGTCTGTACGAACTGGCTCGCCAGGGTGTGGAGGTGGAGCGGCCCCCGCGTCCAGTGCAGATCCATTCCCTGCGGATCGAACAGACCGCGGCGGACCGTCTGCGGCTGGAAGTGCACTGCTCCAAGGGCACCTATGTCCGTTCGCTGGTCGCCGACATCGGGCATGCGCTGGGTTGCGGGGCGGCAGTGGATACGTTGCACCGGGTTGGCCATGGCCACTTTGATGGCGCCTCGATGGTCTCGCTGGACGCGATCGAGGCGGCCTTCGCAGCGGGTGGGGCTGCGGCCATCGAGGCCATGCTGTTGCCACCCGAGGCGGCGTTGGCGCACTGGCCCTCGGTCACGCTGGATATGACGGCCAGTGCCGCCATGCGCCACGGCAACCCCGCGCCGGCCGCGGCGGTGGTGGCCACGACGCCGGGCGCAGCCGAGGCACCGTGCGAGGCCGGCACCGGCTGGCCGCTGGTGCGGGTATTCGATGCCCACGGCGGGTTTCTCGCGGTCGGCGTTCGTGATCCCGAAGGCCAGGTTCGGGCGCGGCGCCTGTTCGTGCCCGCGGCCCACGGCGGGCACTGAAGGGATGCCGTTCGTTCCTGTTCACCGCGTCATGCGTCGTGCTAAGATTGCCCGCCTATCGCCAGCGCCACTGGTCGGTTAACGGTTCAGAAATTTCAGGAGTCAGGTTTTCATGTCGCTCACTACCGAAGAAAAATCGGCCATCGTCGAGAAGCACAAGCGCGATGCCAACGACACCGGTTCGCCGGAGGTCCAGGTCGCACTGCTGACGGCCCGCATCCAGCATCTGATGGGGCACTTCGACAAGCACAAGCAGGATCATCACTCGCGCCGCGGGTTGCTGAAGATGGTTAGCCAGCGCCGCAAGCTGCTGACCTACCTCAAGCGCAATGACCAGGATCGGTACCAGGCCCTGGTTCAGGAACTGGGGCTGCGCCGCTAGCGGCCGCCTCCACAGGCCCGCGCCCTATGGCGCGGGCCTGTTTGCTTCACGGGATCCCGCCGGGAACCGGGGATCCGGATCGAGTGCAACGCGAAACGGGATAGAGAAACGTGTCATACAAGAAGTCGTTCCAGTACGGAAACCACACCGTCACCTTCGAGACCGGTGATATCGCCCGCCAGGCCAGTGGCGCCGTCCTCGTCAACATGGCCGAGACCGTGGTGCTGGTCACCGTGGTGGCCCGCAAGGACGCCGAGCCGGGTCGCGACTTCTTCCCGCTGACTGTGAACTACCAGGAACGGACCTACGCCGCCGGCAAGATCCCGGGCGGGTTCTTCAAGCGCGAGGGGCGTCCGAACGAGAAAGAGACGCTGACTTGCCGTCTGATCGACCGTCCGATTCGCCCGCTGTTCCCCGAGGGTTTCAGGAACGAGACCCAGGTCGTGGCCACGGTCATGTCGATCAATCCCGAGGTGGATCCGGATATCCCCGCGATGCTGGGAACCTCGGCAGCACTTGCGCTCTCCGGCGTGCCGTTCGCCGGCCCGATCGGTGCGGCGCGGGTCGGTTATCGCGCCGGTGAATACCTGCTGAATCCGACCTACAGTGCACTGGACGAATCCGATCTGGATCTGGTCGTGGCCGGTACCGAGAACGCCGTGCTGATGGTCGAATCCGAGGCCAACCAGCTCTCCGAGGAGACCATGCTGGGCGCGGTGATGTTCGGTCACGAGCAGATGCAGGCGGCGATCCAGGCCATCAAGGAACTGGCCGCCGAGGCCGGCAAACCCGCATGGGACTGGCAGCCGCCAGCGACGATCGAATCGCTGGAGGATCAGGTCCGGGGTGTGGTCGGCAACGAACTGGTGGAGGCCTACCAGATTGCGGAGAAGCAGGCGCGTACGCAGCGCATCGGCGAACTGCGGGGCAAGGCGGTCGAGGCCCTGGCGACCAACGACGAATCCGGGCCCGGCGCGGATGACATAAAGACCGCGTTCCACGATCTCGAATACCGCCTGGTGCGGGACCACATCCTTGACGGGAATCCGCGGATCGACGGGCGCGATACCCGCACCGTGCGTCCGATTACCGTACAGACTGGCGTGCTGCCGCGTGCCCACGGCTCCGCGGTGTTCACCCGCGGCGAGACACAGGCGTTGGTGGTCGCCACGCTGGGCACTGACCGCGACGCGCAGGTCATCGATGCGCTGGAAGGCGAGCGCCGCGACCGTTTCATGCTGCACTACAATTTTCCGCCCTACTGCACCGGCGAAACCGGATTCGTCGGCACGCCCAAGCGTCGCGAGATCGGGCACGGCCGACTGGCCAAGCGCGGTGTTCAGGCAGTGATGCCGGACCAGGGAGACTTCCCCTACGTGGTCCGCGTGGTCTCCGAGATCACCGAGTCCAACGGTTCCAGCTCGATGGCATCGGTCTGCGGCACCTCGCTGGCACTGATGGATGCCGGCGTGCCCCTGAAAGCCCCGGTGGCGGGCATCGCCATGGGACTGATCAAGGAAGACGACCGCTTTGCCGTGCTGTCCGACATCCTCGGCGACGAGGATCACCTGGGCGATATGGACTTCAAGGTCGCCGGGACGAATGACGGCGTGACCGCGTTGCAGATGGATATCAAGATCGACGGGATTACCCGCGAGATCATGGAGAAGGCACTGGAGCAGGCCCGCGAGGGTCGGCTGCACATCCTCGGTTGCATGAACGAGGAGCTTGCCTCGCATCGCGAGGAGATGTCCGCGCATGCGCCGCGTTTCCTCACCATCAAGATCAATCCGGACAAGATTCGTGACGTGATCGGCAAGGGTGGCGCGACTATCCGCATGCTGACCGAGGAAACCGGCAGCACCATCGACATCCAGGATGACGGTACCGTCACCATCGCTTCCACCGATGCCGCGGCCGGCCTGGAGGCCAAGCGCCGTATCGAGGAACTGACGGCCGATATCGAAGTAGGCCGCCAGTACACCGGCAAGGTTGCGAAGATCATGGACTTCGGCGCGTTCGTGTCCATCCTGCCGGGCCGTGACGGCCTGGTGCATATCTCGCAGATCTCCGACGACCGGGTCGAGAACGTCGGCGACTTCCTGTCCGAGGGCGACTCGGTCACGGTGCGGGTGCTGGAGGTGGACAAGCAGGGCCGTATCCGGCTGAGCATGAAGGCAGTCGAACCAGAGGCGTAATCCGCCCCGCGGGTGCTCCCTTGGGTGCCCGCCCATTCAAGCCCCGGGACGCATCGGCATGGATTTGGTCAGCATCCGCAAGAGCTACCGACGCTACGCCCGCCATTACGATGCGACCTTTGGCCGGGTGTTCGCCACCGGGCGCGCGAGCGCGCAGGAAACCCTGGCGCCGCTGTCCGGGCAGCGTATCCTGGAGGTCGGCGTGGGCACCGGTATCTCGCTGCCGGACTACCCGGATGATTGCATGGTGGTCGGAATCGACGTCTCGCGCGAGATGCTGGAAGTCGCGCGCGGGCGTCTGGACGGCGGTCTGCCCGCCGTGGCGGGGCTGTGCGAGATGGACGCCGAGTGCCTCGGCTTTGCCGACAGCAGCTTCGATTCCGTGGTCGCGATGTACGTCGCCAGCGTGGTCCCGAACCCCGATGCCCTGTTCGCCGAGATGTGGCGGGTCTGTCGTCCCGGCGGGCGCTTGCTGGTGGTCAACCACTTCGCTTCGCGGCAATGGCTGCTGCGTGGCTTCGAGCGTTGCCTGCGCCCGCTGTCAAAGGCGGTTGGTTTCCGCCCGGATATGGAATTCGACGACTTCGTGCGTGTAACGGGGCAGGAGCCTTGCATGGTGGCGCCCGCCAGCCTGTTCGGCTACTGGAAACAGGTCGAATTCCGCAAGCCCGCCTGAGCTCTTGGCGTTGCGGGGCTCTGCCCCGCGTGCATGCACCGTCATTGCGAGGAGCGAAGCGACGAAGCAACCTCCGTCCGTAACCCCCGCATTTCGTACGGATCGATGTCAGGGCTGCCCATGGAGGTCGCCACGTCGCTGCACTCCTCGCAATGACGGTGCTTGCGACAACGCCATGTTGAGTCAGCGGCGGGTGAACAATGGCAGCTCGTGGCGGCGGGCATTGGCCGCGATGAATTGCCCGCGTCCGTCCTGCTCGTCATCCAGCCCGGCCTGTTCGGTCGAAGGCTCCCCCAGAATGGTTGCGAGGAAGACCTCCAGTTCGCGGCCGTCCACTCGTAATGCGCCAAACGGCGTGCCGTCCGTCTCCGGATACCAGAACAGACGTGGCTGCCAGTTGCAGCCCAGGATCGTCGGGTGGCGGTAGAGTTCGATCAGGCGCTGTTCCAGGGTGTTGGACATGGGAACCTCGGTCAGGGTCGGGTGGACGAAGGCCTGTAGTCAGATGCGTCGACAGTCGCCAAAAGGCGTTACTGTAGAACATCCCCATCTCCGCGTCAGAGGATCCGACGAATGGTCATCGACTGGAAGCGTTACGAATCCGCCCCGTTCTACGACGAATTGATCCAGAAGCCCGGCAAGCCGCGTGGCCCGGCACGGGCGCTGGCGGAATATCTGGCGTCCCTGGACGAGGGCGAGATCCACAGCCGCAAGCAGGCCGCCGACAGCGCGATCCTCGAAATGGGTATCAGCTTCACGGTCTATACCGAAGGCGAGAACATCGACCGCGCCTGGCCGTTCGACATCATCCCGCGCGTGATTGCGCGCAAGGAATGGGATCAGATCTCGGCCGGGCTGGAGCAGCGCCTGAATGCCCTGAATCTGTTCATCGACGATATCTACAACGAGCAGCGGATCTTCCAGGACAAGGTGATCCCGCGCTACGTCCTGAACCAGTCCAAGAATTTCCGCGAGCAGTGCGTCGGTATCAAGCCGCCGCAGGGTGTCTGGGCGCATATCTGCGGCTCGGACCTGGTGCGCGACGGCTCGGGGCAGTTCTACGTACTCGAGGACAATCTGCGCGTTCCCTCCGGCGTCTCGTACATGCTGGAGAATCGTCAGGTCACCAAGCGGGTGTTTCCGGAGCTGTTCGAGAACTCGAGCATCCTGCCGGTGGATGAATATCCCACCCAGCTGTTCGACATGCTGGCGTCGATCTCGCCGCGCCCGCAGGACTACCCGGAAATCGCGGTACTGACGCCGGGGATCTATAACTCGGCTTACTTCGAACACTCGTTCCTCGCCCAGCGCATGGGCGCGGAGCTGGTGGAGGGCGCGGACCTGGTGGTCGGCGACGACGACTGCGTCTACATGCGCACCATCGACGGCCTGGAGCGCGTCGATGTGATCTACCGGCGCATCGACGACGAGTTCCTGGATCCCGAGGTCTTCAACCCGGATTCGATGCTGGGCGTGCCCGGCCTGATGCGTGCCTGGCGCAAGGGCAACGTGGGGCTCGCCAATGCGCCCGGCGCGGGCGTGGCCGACGACAAGGTGATGTATGCCTACGTGCCGGACATCATTCGTTACTACCTGGATCAGGAACCGATCATCCCCAATGTACCGACCTATCTTTGCGTCAACGAGAAGGACCGTGCCTACGTGCTCGATCACCTCGACGAGCTGGTGGTCAAGCCGGCCAACGAGTCCGGTGGCTACGGCATGCTGGTCGGCCCGCACGCCACCAAGAAGCAGCGCGCCGAGTTTGCGCAGCTGATCAAGAAGGACCCGCGCAACTACATTGCCCAGCCGACGCTCGATCTTTCGGTGGCGCCGACGTTGTGCGGCGACGAGATCGAGCCGCGGCACCTGGATCTGCGCCCGTTCGTCCTGCAGGGGGTGCGCACCGACGTGACCGCCGGCGGACTGACCCGCGTGGCGATGCGCAAGGGCTCGCTGGTGGTGAACTCCTCGCAGGGCGGGGGCAGCAAGGACACCTGGATCGTGGACGAGGAGAACTGAGATGCTCTCGAGAGTCGCAGAACGCGTGTACTGGATGGCGCGCTACGTCGAACGCGCCGAGAACACCGCGCGCATGGTCATGGCCTTTCACCTGCTGGCGCTCGACATGCCGCGCTCGGTGCAGCTGTCCTGGAAGGGTCTGGTCGAGGTGACCGGCAACGAGGCCCTGTTCGACAACCATTATCAGCGCGATGACGAACGCAACTGCGTGAAATTCCTGCTGGCGGACACGGACAATCCGAGCTCGGTGCTGAACTCCCTGCGCGCTGCGCGGGAGAATGTGCGCACGACGCGCGACCTGGTGCCGTCCGAGGCCTGGGAGGTGATGAACGAGCTGTATCTGTTCGCGCGCGACGGGATCGATCAGGGCATTGGCAAGCGCGGGCGTTTCGAGTTTCTGTCCGAGGTGATTCAGCGCTGTCAGACCCTGACCGGTTTGCTGGCCGGGACCATGAGCCATGACGCCGCCTACGACTTCATCCGTCTGGGGCGCAACCTGGAGCGCGCGGACATGGCCACGCGTCAGGTGGATGTGGGCGCGCTCAAGCTGTTGAAGAAGGACGGCGAGGATCCGGAGCCCTACGAGGGCCTGTTGTGGACCAGCATCCTGCGCTCGGGGAGCGGCTTCCAGATGTATCGCCAGCATGTGAAAAGACGCATCAATGGCGTGGACGTGGTGCGGTTCCTGCTCCAGAACGTTGCGTTTCCCCGTTCCGTGACCCACGCCCTGACCCAGGTCCAGGATGCGCTGGAGAAGCTTCCCAACAACGAGTTGCCGCTGCGCTTGGCGTTGCAGGCGCGCCGCCACGCGATGAACGCCAACGTCGAGGAACTGACTGCCGAGGATGGCCTGCATGCGTTTATTGACCAGTTGCAGCAGGACGTCGCCGATATCCACGGAGCCAATGCCGAGACCTGGTTCCTGGCGGCCCCCGCGCAGGCCGCGTAGGAAGTCGGTTCTCCGGGCGACGGGGCCTTGGTGGCCCCCATCGGCCGGGGGCCGGGCCAGTCCGCCGGGGAAAAGCCCGCCTGCAACCCCCAACAGGGTGAGGCACTGACTAGGAGTCTGTCGGACTTGGGACTGATCTGCTGCGCGTGGGCAGGAGAGTGGTCCCTTTTCCCGCTCTTTCTCGTTACAGAGTTCCCACTATGCGCCTCGAAAGACCGAAAAATCGCCTCACTCTCCGGCCTCACGCTCGCGACGATCGCCCAAATCCCACAGGCTCCTAGCCCGGATATTTCATGAATTGCACGCGCCCTCGCTGGTCTCTTGGCCGCACAGGGAATTTTCCTCAGTCGGCCGTATTGCCCAATACGGCACTCCTTCGGAAAATCCCCT
>SKNJ01000118.1 GCA_007120575.1 Thioalkalivibrio sp. | reverse complement strand
TCCTCCGGCGTGAAGCCGCGGTCATAGGCGAAGTCGTAGTAGAAGCCGTTCTCGATGGTCGGGCCGATGGTGACCTGGGCCTCGGGAAAGAGCTGCTTGACCGCCTGCGCCATCAGGTGCGCGGTCGAATGCCGGATGATCTCCACCCCTTCCGGGTCACGGTCGGTCACGATCGCAACTTCCGCGTCGTCGTCGATCTCGTGGCGGGCGTCCACCAGCTGACCATTCACCTTGCCAGCCAAAGTGGCCTTGGCGAGTCCCGGACCAATGTCCTTCGCTACATCCAGCACGGTGACCGGATGATCGAACTCGCGGCGGCTGCCGTCGGGGAGGGTTACTGCGGGCATTGCGAGGCTCCTTCGCCGACCCATACGCGGGGTCGAACGTCGCGTATCAAATTGGGGGTTGCCGGAACGACAACGGCGCGAAGCGTACCACACGCCCCGCGCCGTCGGCAGGTTTCCCGGACAGTGGCCGGGATTACCCAGCCGGTGTTACATGTTGCCTTCGATGAACAGGTAGGTCCGGTTCACGTTCGGGCGGTGCCAGTCATCATAGTGGAGCAGGTGCCGGAACGCCTCGAGATCTCCCAGGCGGTCGACCACCTCGCCCAGCGATTCCCAGTCCTCGATGCCGGCCTTGACCTCCGCCACGATGGTTTCCAGGTAGGCGCCCGCGTCGCGGCGTGCCAGCGCCATATCACCGGCCCGTCCATGCCCCGGAACAACATGCGTCGGGTCAATCGCTTCCAGTCGGCGGAAATTCTCCAGTTTGCCCACCGGGTCGCTGAACGGGTGAATCCCCATCAGGCGCTCGGTAAACACGAAATCGCCCGTGAACACCACGTCCTCACCCGGCAGGTGGACCATGATATCCCCGGGGAAATGGGCATCAGCCGCGTAGATCAGATCGAACTGGACCCCGCCCACCTCGAGGGTGTATTCATCCGCATCGACCGGAGTCCGGGACGGGACCGGCAGGGTGCCGACCATCGCTGCCTCGCCGACCTGGCGACCCAGCGACTCGATGTGACGTTCGCCGTATTCCGCCTGGGTTCGGGCAGTCCGTTCGAGGGCGACCAGCTCCGCTCCACGCTGGCAGAAGTAGCCATTACCGAGCCAGCGATGATCCTGACTACCCACCGAAATCACGTGGGTGATCGGCTGGTCGGTGATGGCCGCGATCGCCTGCTCCATGCGCTGTGCCACCCGGAAGCTCGGCCCCGAATCGAGTAACACCACCCCGTCCTCGGTCACCACGAAGCCGGTATTCGCATTGAGACCCATGTTCGCTTCGCTACGGCCCTCGATCGACCCGTAAAAGTAATACACCCGGTCGGTCAGCTGGATCGGTTCCAGGATGGTCTCGATGGGACGATCGGCGGGTTCTTCGTCCGCCTGCGCGGCCAGGCCAGAACCCAGCAGCAGGCCCAGCGCAATAACTGCCGCCTGCCCCTGACGCCACAGCACATTCGATGTCATGCAGAAACTCCTCGAGAAGATGGGCCCGCAAACCGTCGGACGACGACCACGACCCCATGAATTTGAGCCTGCAGTTCGCTGCGCGCATTCCGGACGCCAGCTACCGCAACCCGTCTCGGCACATTATATCTGGTTACGCGAATATAGAGCGGCCCCCGGCGGATCGCATCGCCGAATCACCCACGGCCATCACCGCGAGCGTGCCTGAGCGTCTTGCCATCCCGGCCGGATGCCCGGAAGCCCGCGCGGCAAACCCGTACACTGCGGGAATGACGACACATCCGTATGACGAACTGACCCCCGGACGCATCCTCGATGCGGTGGAGACCACCGGCCTGCGCTGCGATGGCCGCCTGCTCGCACTCAACAGCTACGAAAACCGCGTCTATCAGGTCGGCATCGAGGACACCACGCCGGTCATCGCGAAGTTCTATCGACCACAGCGCTGGACACCCGCCGCCATTCGCGAGGAACACGGTTTCAGCCGGGAACTCGCAGGCCGCGAAGTCCCGGTGATCGCCCCGCTCGCGGATTCTCGCGGCGAAACGCTGCACGAACACGCCGGCTTCCGCTTCGCGGTCTATCCGCGCTGCGGCGGTCGCGCACCGGATCTGGAACAGCGCGACACCCTGGTCCGCATCGGCCGCTTCATCGCCCGTATCCACGAGGTCGGCCGTGCCGACCGCTTCCACGAGCGCCCGGTGCTCGATCCCGGCCCGCGCGGCGAGGAGGCCCGCGAGGCCGTGCTCGCCTCCGGCTATCTGCCCCTGGAGCTGGAATCCGTGTACCGCGATCTCAGCGCCGACGTGCTGGGGCGAATCCAGCGTGACCTCGACACGATCGGACCGATCCCGCAGCTGCGCCTGCACGGCGACACCCACCCCGGCAACATCCTGTGGACCGACGAGGGGCCGCACTTTGTCGATCTTGACGACGCCTGCACCGGACCGGCGATGCAGGACCTGTGGATGTTCCTGTCCGGGGAGCCGTCCGAAATGGCCTGGCAGATGCATGCGCTACTGGAGGGCTACGAGACCTTCGTGCCACTGGATCGACGCGAACTCGGGCTGATCGCCCCGCTACGCACCCTGCGCATCCTCCGCCACGCCGCCTGGCTGGCCCGGCGCGCCGACGACCCCGCCTTTGTCGACGGCTTCCCGATCTTCTACACGCCGCGCTTCTGGGAGGATCACATCCTCACCCTGCGCGAGCAGGCCGCAGCACTCGACGAACCCGCCCTCGATCTGGGTTACTGAGGCCCGGTCTCACCGCAGGTTCCGGATCCGCTCCAGTACCGAGGCGCGGTTGTCATCCAGAGACGAGAGTGCGATCAGCAAAGAGACCATGGCGACGCTGTGCCGACGCAACTGCGCCTGTATCCGGTGGCGCCGACGGGACAGCTACTTCCTGTTTCCCTTGCGGCTACCCTGGTAGGTGTCCGGGTCTGCGACGTGCGCGTCCGGTCCCTCCGCCTCAGGCGGATGCACGGTCAGTCCGGGTCCCCATGATGGCGCCCAGCCCGCGGTAGTGCTCCAGCAACTGGCGCCCACTGGCCACCAGCTCGTCCGAGAGTGCCAGCCCGAAATCGCCGGCCACCCGGCGGATCTGTTCATCGCCGGTCGCCGGTGTCTCGATCACCCGCCACAGCAGCCGGGCGCCGAGCGGGTTCAGCTCGGCAAACCGCACCCGCTCCTCCCCGGTGCGGTACGCCAGCAGGTAGGTCGGCACCTCTC
>SKNJ01000129.1 GCA_007120575.1 Thioalkalivibrio sp. | reverse complement strand
TCAGCGAACCGTTGGAACAAGGGGCGATTGCTGCTTCCCTGCTCGGCCGCGCGGCGGAGGAGCTCTGCGCGGTAGTCTGCTTGATAGCGTTCATGGTTGCTCATGTTGACGTAGACATCGGTGCCCGCCGAGGTCATCGTTACTGCGGTGAGGATCTCGATTTCCGAGAGTGCGGCTGATCTGGCTTCTCGAGCCCAGGCAGCGAGAAGCACGCCGGTCTCCACGTCAATCCCCTTGGTGGCGCAGGCTCGACCAAGATCTGTGACGACCAGTTTTTCTTCAACCTCCCGCACCACACCGCCCTCGATGCAAGTCGACACAGCTTGTCCAATGAGGCTCTCAGATGCCTGACGGCCAGCCTCTTGGCTCCATTGAACGAAGCCGGTGAAGCTAGACTGGAGAAGGCCTGAAAGCTCGGTCCTCGATCGCGCCAAGCCAGAGGCAAGCAGGTTGACGACATGGTTCTCCAACGGGGCGTTCATCAGGGTGGGAGTCACGGACTCGAAGTCTCCCTCGATGTAGTGGCGCAACCACACATCAGCCTCGAAGGGCGAGCTGGTGACGAGGATCGAGCGTCCGTAGTCGTTGTTGAACGCGAGGCGTCCGGCCCGGCCGCTCATGTTCTCGTACTCGGACTTGGTCACATCCTCCAGAGACCAGCGGCTGTAACGGCGAAGGTGTTGCCAGCGCTTTCCATGGAGCACGACGTTCTTGACCGGCATGTTCATTCCCATCGCCAGCGTCGAGGTGGCGAACAGCGCGCGGATTCCGCCGGTGCGAAAGTGCCTCTCAACGAGTTCGCGCTCTTCGACCGAAAGGTCGGAGTTATGGAAAGCGACCGAGCTCGACAAGACCTCGAGGAGAGCCTCTCTTGCATGTGTCTCTTCTTGTTCTCGTAGCTCATCAAGGGCGATTTCTTGGCTTGGCAATCGCACTCGATCGACGAGCATGCGCGCGTAGGCGACGGTGGAGCTGCGGTCAGGAAGAAAGGCCAGAACTTGCTCGCCACGGCTCACGAGGTCTGCGACTGCCGAGAGCACGAGGTCGTGGCGTTTCTCGGAAAGGCAGTCCGTGAAGGTTTCGGTGCTCTCGCGCCCGGAGTTGTGCTCGCGGAAACGAAAGGAGCCCTTGCACAGTACGCCCTTGCGCAGCTCCACGGGGCGTTGGGTGTCGACAAGTAACCGAGCCCCAAGCCAGTCGGCCAGGGTGTGGGCTCGGCCAAGGACTGCAGACAAGCCAAGGATCCGGGGGCCCGGAGCAGCCATGCGGAGCTTGGTGAGGAGCAGCTCGAGCGATGGCCCGCGTTGCTCGTCGGTTATGAGCTGCAGTTCGTCGACCACGACGAGACCAACGGTATCCATGAGCTGGGGCCGAGCTACCAGAAGAGCTTGCGCCTTCTCGAAGACGACCACGGCGATCTGGAACTCGCGTCGCTCGATGTCCTCGTCGTACTCGCGACGGTCACGAGATGAGACCACCACCTTGATCCCTGTTGCGCTATAGCGGCGTCGAAGCTCCTCGAACTTCTCCTCGGCAAGAGCCTTCTGGGGGACAAGGTAGAGGACCTTGAGCTTCTCGCGAGCGGCCTTCACGGCGGCCATCTCGCCGATGAACGTCTTCCCGGAGGAGGTAGGCGAGAAGACGATGAGATTGCCATCGTGGAACAGTCCGAACTCCTTCACCGCTCTCTCCTGTACGGGGAGAAGCTCGCGGCCAATCGTCTGGCGCCAGATGGAGATGATGTCCTGCGTGATGTTGTACGCCTCCAGGGTGTCGATCTTCATTACTGCCCTCCTCGCAATCCCGGAGCAGCATCCTGCTTCGATGCTCCGATACGGATAGCTTACAGGGCACCTGTGACATCTCTGGTCCTGGCTATCGGCCCGGGCATCGACCGCTGTCCCCACCAAGCGCTCGTCGAGACGTTTCCTTGCAGATGAAGGAGCAAACGATGAGCAAGGACGCGGTGATGCAGCCAGAGCCGGAGCGCAGCACAACTGTGAGTCAGCCGGCGCTGTCCCCCGAGCAGCGCATGAACGCCGTGGCGGAGATCCTGGCCCGAGGACTGGCCCGGGCCCTGCTCTCGGACCTTCGGGCGGATGGTGGCCAGATAGGCCGGACCGACGAATCCTCTTCTTTCGGAAGAAGCTGCTTGATTGAACCTCGCAGTAGAGCCCTCATGGACACTGCCAGCGACGAACATGCTGCCCATAACGGAAGGATTCGATGAGCAAGGCCAAGAGCAGTCTGATGGACGAGGTAGGCTCCCTGCGGAAGCTTACGGTGGGAGGGTTGCGGGAACGATACCTAGAGCTCTTCGGTGAGGAGAGTGCGAGCCGTAACAAGGACTACCTCTTCAAGCGCATCGTCTACCGTCTGCAGGAGCTGAAGTACGGAGGTCTCACTCCAATCGCCCGGGAGCGTGCCGCTCTTCTTGCCGAGGATGCTCCGATCCGAAGGCGTATCGGCGCCATCGACGACCACGACGATCTGTCACTGCGGCCGACGCCTGGACGTGATGCGCGTCTTCCTCCGGCCGGCACGAAGATTCATCGGACCTTCAACGGTACGGATTACACTGTGACGGTGCTCGATGATGGCTTCCTTTTTGAGGGTAGGCGCTACAAGAGTCTGTCAGTGATAGCGAGAGAGATCAGCGGAACGCGATGGAACGGGTTTGGCTTCTTCGGCCTGCTCAGGAAGGAATCCGCATGAGCGGGGTCAACGGAGGAAACCGAGGAGTCGATAACGGAAGGGCGTCTTCCAAGCCTGTGCGCTGTGCGATCTACACCCGGAAGTCGACGACAGAGGGGCTCGAGTCGGACTTCAGCACACTCGATGCGCAGCGGGAGGCAGCCGAGCACTACATCCAGGCCCAGGCCCACCAACACTGGACCATCTTGCCGGCTCGCTATGACGATGGAGGCTTCACCGGCGCCAACATCGAGCGGCCCGCTCTTCGGCGCCTGCTCGACGACATCGAGAACGGAGAGATCGACGTAATCGTCGTCTACAAGGTCGACCGTCTGTCCCGGTCGCTGCTGGACTTTGCGCGGCTGATGGAGCGGTTCGATAGGAAGGGCGTCGGTTTCGTCTCTGTAACGCAGAACTTCGATACCTCGTCGTCGATGGGGAGGCTCGTGCTCAACGTGCTCCTCTCCTTCGCCCAGTTCGAACGAGAGCTGATCAGCGAGCGCACCCGGGACAAGATCCAAGCGGCTCGCCGG
>SKNJ01000326.1 GCA_007120575.1 Thioalkalivibrio sp. | reverse complement strand
GCCATCAGGATACCGGCCGCGCCCAGCACCGCGCCGGCCTGGAACGCCCCGCCGGGGGCGTGGCTCCCGGCCCACAGCAGGTATACCCCGGTGACGATCGCGACCGGCAGCAACAGGCGCAGTGCGCCGGGCAGGATCGGGCCCGGCAGGGGACGGGCCGGCAGAGCGTCGTGGCGACCGAGTGACCAGGCCCCGAGCCCGGCCAGCAGCACCATCGTCAGCTCCAGCAGGGTGTCCCAGGCGCGGAAGTTCAGCAGCACGGCGGTGACCGGGTGCTGCACGCCGGCATCCGCGAGATGGGCCTCGACCAGCGGTTGCAGTCCCGGACCTGCGGTCTGTGCGGTCAGCGCGCCGATCAGCAGGGCGGCCAGTCCGGCGGTCAGGATTGTCGCCGGCAAGCGACCGCGGGCGCTCGGCTGATAGCAGTAGAGCGCGAGGTTGCCGTCCGGGGGGCCGGTCGGATCCGGGGGCGCGGCATCCGTGGTCCCGGTCTGGTTCGCCGCCATGATGCGTTTCAGACGTTCCAGGGTGACCAGCAGCAGGGCGCCGGTGATGCCAGCGCCGATCGCGGCCTCGGCCAGCGCGATGTCGGGGGCCTCCAGGCGTACCCACGCCAGCGCCAGTAGCAGGCCGAAGGTGATGAACAGTACCACCGCCCGGAACAGGTCGGTACTTGCCAGGCAGCGCCAGGCAACGCCCAGCAGGCCGGCCAGCAGGGCCAGGTCGAAGACCACCAGCAAGGCGTTCATCGGTCGGACTCGAACTCCCCGTGGGTCCAGGTGCGTTGCGCGACCATATGTGCGGCGGTCGTGCCCGCCCCGAGTACCAGTACCCAGACCAGCAGCAGTTTGACCACGTCGGCCGGGCCGCCGGCCTGCAGCATCAGCCCCAGGACGACCAGTCCCAGGCCGACGTTGTCGGCCTTGGTCAGCGCATGCAGCCGGGAATAGACATCCGGGAAGCGCAGCAGTCCCGCGGTCCCGGCCGCGAAGAACACCATCCCCGTCAGGATCAGCACGATGGTCAGCAGGTTAGCGATCATCGCGCGTCCTCCGGGGTGGCTGATGGACCGGAGTCCCGGCGGGTTCCGGCAGGCCGTGCTGGCGCACGAACGCGACCGCCGCGACCACCGCGAGCAGAGCGAATACGAGGGCCACGTCGATCAGTGCCGACTGGCCCAGCGCTATCCCCAGCAGCAGCAGGATGGTGACGCCGGTGGTACCGAACAGTTGTGCGGCGAGCATGCGGTCGCCGGAGCCCGGTCCGCGCAGCACGCGGATCAGGCCCAGCAGGATGGTCGCGAGCAGGAACAGGGCGCAGGCGAGATAGAACAGGCTCATGGGGTTCTCCGGGGGTGGGTTGCGCGCGGATCATCGAACGCGGCGCGGATGCGCGCCTCCAGGTCGGCCAGTGCGGTCTGGGTGTCGGCGTGGCGGTCGAGTACGTGCAGGGTCAGCAAGCGCCCCTCCAGACGCACGCTGAGGGTCCCTGGCAGCAGGCTGATGACCGCCATGAACAGGGTCAGCGGCGGGCCGTGCGGGAGGTCGCTGCGATAGGCCACGAACGCTGGCGCGATCGGCAGGCGGGGATCCAGCGCACGGCGCGCGACATCCACCCCGCCCAGAAACGAGGCGCGCAGGAAACAGGCGACCAGTCCGGGCACGGCGCGTGGCCGCAGGGCGAGCGGGCGGCCAGGCGGCAGGGCCAGACTGGCCGCCGTGGCCAGAATCACGGCGAGCAGAGCCAGGGGTTCCAGCAGTGCCGAGGTGCCGGCCAGGATCCACCACAGGCCGGCTGCGCCCAGCAGGGTCCACCCGGCACGTTTCAGCCGGGCGCGTGCGCGATCGGGGAATGCCGGTGGCGGGGTCCGGGACTCGGCCATGCGCGGAGCAGGGCGTTAGCGCAGACGCTCGCTGGCGTCGGTGAAACCCATCAACGACAGGTCGAACGCCAGCGGCTGTTCCATATGCAGGGCACGAAAGGCAATGCTGATGTGGCGCCCGCCGCGCAGTTCCTGCAGCCGCTCGGGCCCGATCTCGCGCGCGGCGGCACAGCCCTGCTGGACGCAGGCAATGAACTCCCCGCGAAACTCCTCGCCGTCGTCGATCTGCAGCAGGATGCCGGGGCGAAGTTCGACGCCGAGTGGCAGCAGCACCTCGAGCACATGGTGGTCGCCGTCGAGGTGCAGGGAGGCTTGCACATAGAGTCCGTCGACCTCCGGATCATCGATCTGCAGGGTCTGCTGCATCTGACAACGTTCGCCGTCCGGGGTGTCGAAGCAGATGAGATCCCAGTCCTGGAAGGTGGTGGTTTCGGGTTCCTGCTGGGCCTGGGCCAGCGCCAGCGCGGGCAGCAGCCAGAGGGCTGCCAGGCCCAGCGCGGCAAGGACAGGGTTCAGGGGGTTCCAGACAGGTTTCGGCAGCATCGGGTCGCTCCGTCGTGCAGTGTGCATGGGGCACCGGTGGCGGTGCGGGTCGTCCATACCATATCGCGACCGGGGCATGGCTTGCTGGAAGGCCAGGGGGGGGCGCTGGTCAGCGGGTGTTTCCGGCTAGAAGCTGTTCCAGCGGTTCCGGGCGGTGGATGCCGTAGCCCTGGGCATGGTCCACCTGGAGTTCGCGCAGCATCTCGATGGTCCGGTCGTCCTCGGCGAATTCGGCGATGGTCTGTTTGTTCAGCAGGCGGCCAATGCTGTGGATATTGCCCACCAGGGCCCGGTTCACCGGGTCGTCGGCAATGTTGCGTACGAAGCTGCCGTCGATCTTCAGGAAGTCGACCGGCAGGGTCTTCAGATACGCGAAGGATGATAGCCCCGAGCCAAAGTCATCCAGCGCGAAGCGGCAGCCCATCGCGCGCAGGTCGCGGATGAAGCGCATGGCGGCCTGGAAGTTGGAGATGGCCGCAGTCTCGGTGATCTCGAAGCAGAAGATCGAACCCGGTAGGGCGTGCAGGCTGAGCTGGTTCTTGATAAATGGCAGCAGGCTTTCATCGCCGAGGGTTCCGCCGGAGAGGTTGATCGCGCAGTGGCGGATGCTGTCCGGTCCGTGTTCCTGGATAAACCCGGACACCATCGAGAAGGCACGGGTAATGATCCAGCGATCGACGATGCTGATCAGGTTGAAGCGTTCGGCCGCCGGCAGGAAGACGCCGGGTGAGATCAGGTTGCCGTCGGTATCGCGCAGGCGCACCAGGATCTCGAACGACAGGCCGGTGTGCAGGTCGTCCGGCG
>SKNJ01000265.1 GCA_007120575.1 Thioalkalivibrio sp. | reverse complement strand
TCGGCGTGTTCGGGCCCGGCTCGCACTATGGGCGCCAGGACGACCTGCTTACCGACTTCCGCGCACTGGACGGCACCAACCTGCTCTACATCCCTACTCGCGGCGAACTGGACCCGGCGCACGTGGAGCCCTTCTTCGATGAAGTTCGCGTGCGCGAGCTCACTCTCCGCGGCGTCACGTGGACCCTCGCCGAGGGCCACGGCTTTGACTACATGCGCTACCGCGCGCTGGTCCTGGAGCCGGTCCTCGAACGCTATTACCAGCTCCCGGGCTGGCTGCCAGAGGGTCCCTGCACATTCCGCGAGCGCTATGTCACGACCAACTAACCCTTCGATTTGACGGGGTCTCGCTGGCTCCGGATACTCCATGACGGAGGCTCGGACGGAGGTCTCCGCAAGGGTCGCGGGCCGGACGCCCGGCCCGGCGACACCCACACCAGGACGCTCGATGTCTCGATCGGTTGCCCGAGAGGGCGGTTTCACGCGATGGCTTGCCGGGCTACAGCGAGGGTTCGCGGCGATTCTGGCGATGGCAGGCTTGCTGCTGGCAGGGTGCGGACCGCCCGACGAACCACCGCTGCGGGTCGCGATGATCGGGTGGATCGGGTACCAGCCCCTGAACATCGCGCTCGGCCAGGGCGAGTTGCCGGGCAACGAGATCCGTGTTGCCCACTTCGCCTCCAACACCGAGTCGCTGCGCGCGTTCCGTAACGGCAACGTCGATGTCGCCGCGCTGACCCTGGACGAGGCCCTGCTGTTGCGCGCCGATGGGCATGATATCCGGGTCATCCTGCTGATGGACTATTCCCACGGGGCGGACACCATCCTCGCCCGGCCCGGGATCGAGACGCTGGGGGATCTCGAAGGCCGCCGCGTAGGGGTCGAAAACTCGGCCGCCACCGCCTATCTTCTGGCGCGCGGGCTGGAACACGGGGGTCTCGGGGCCGACGCGGTGGAGGTCGTCCGCGTAGACGCCGGACGCCACACGGAGGCCTTTGTCCTGGGGCATGTCGATGCCCTGGCGACCTTTGAACCGATCCGTACCCGCCTGCTGCGGGAGGGGGCCGTCGAATTGTTCGACAGCACCCGTATCCCCGGCGAGATCATCGACGTGCTGGTCGCGCACCGCGAGGCCCTGGATCTGCATCGCAACCATCTCACGGATCTGATTCGCGCCTGGTTCCGGGCCCTGGACCAACTGGAGACCAACCCCGGGAAAGCCCGCGCGCTCATCGCGCGCCATACCGACCTGTCGCCGCAAGATCTCGAACTTGCCCTGGCGGGCGTGCAATTCCCGTCGCTGGCCGAGAACTGCAAGGTGCTGGCGAACGACGGTCAGGCCCTGCACGAATCCACCCGGCGACTGGTCGCCCTGATGCGCGAGAATCACTTGCTTGCGGGCCCCGTAGGACTGGATAACCTGTTCGACGACCGGGTACTGCGGGCGGCGGGCTGCCCCGACCACGGGGCAGGAGACGGCCGATGAAACGCTGGCTCTATCGCTTCCCGATCAATGTCTCGCTGCCGATCCTGCTGTTCGTGGCCGCCGTGGTCCTCGGGGCCGCCTACACCTTCGCCCTGGTCCAGGACCAGCAGGCAACCATCCTGACCAATGCCGAACGCGAACTGACCGCCGAAATCACCCGCATGCAGCGGCTGGTGCAGAACTCCATCAGCCAGTCCGAGCCGGCACGCATGCAGGAGGAGGTTGCAGCCTTCGGTCCGGATATCCGGGTCAGCCTGGCGCGGGTGGTAGACGACAGCAATCGAATTCTGGCGGCCCTGGATCGCGGCGAGCTCGGCCGCCCCCTCATGGACAGCCTGGAAGATAGCCGGGCCTTCGCGCTCGCCGAACCCATCCGCGGCCTGCTGGCGACCACCCGCGAGCAACGCGCCGCGCGCCTGCAATATCTCCCCGAGGCCCGCACCCTGATTGCGGCCGCCCCCCTGGAACTGACCGAATCGGCGATCCAACTTGGGCCCAGCCCGGCGGGCACGGTGATCCTGGCCTGGGATCTGTCGTATCCGTTCGCCCAGGCGCGCGAGTCGGCCCTGCACTCGGCTGCGCTGATGAGCCCCGCGCTGCTGGCCGCATTCGTCGCCCTCTGGTGGCTGCTGTACAGCGTGATGGGTCGGCGTCTCAGTCTGCTGACTCGCACCGCGGAGCGGATCGCCACCGGCGAGGCCCGCCAACGGGCGGCGCTGACCGGCGACGACGAGATCGGCCGCCTGGCCCGCGCCTTCAACCATATGACCGACAACCTGGTGGCGGAACAGGAGGCCCTGCGCACCAGCGAACAACGCCTGCACCTGGCGCAAAGCTATGCCGGCATCGGGAGCTGGGAATGGGACATCGCCAGCGACCGCGTGGTCTGGACCGAACAGACCTACCGCCTGTTCGGGGTGGACCCGGACGACCCGGACATCTCCTTCCAGCGCTATCTCGACCAGGTCCTGCCCGAAGATCGTGATCACGTGCGCGAGGCGATCCATACGGCCTTCGAGGATGGCGAACGCTACAGGGTGGAACACCGCCTGCGCGACCCGGATGGCGAGATCCGCTGGGTCCTGGGCCAGGGCAACACCCTGCGTGATGCCGCCGGGGAGCCGCTACGCATGTACGGGGTCGTGCAGGACATCACCCAGACCAAGCAGGCCGAGGAGGCCCTGCACCGCGAAAAGGAGCACGCCCAGGTCACCCTGTCCTCGATCGGCGATGGGGTCATCACCACCGACACCGAAGGCTGCGTCCGCTTCCTGAATCCGGTGGCCGAATACCTCACCGGCCACGACACCGAATCCGCCCGCGGCAAACCACTGACCGAGGTCTTCCGGATCATCAACGAGTTCTCGCGCCAGCCCGCCATTGATCCGGTCGCGCGCTGCCTGCGCGAGGGCCGCATCGTCGGGCTGGCCAACCACACCATCCTGCTGCGCACGGATGGCGAGGAGTTCGCGATCGAGGACTCGGCAGCGCCGATCCGTGACCGCGAGGGCAACATCGTCGGCGTGGTACTGGTGTTCCATGACGTGACCCAGGCGCGCGAACTGGCCAACCAGCTTTCCTGGCAGGCCAGCCACGACCCGCTGACCCATCTACCCAACCGGCGAGTGTTCGAGGAGCGTCTGCTGCAGCTGGTTCAGACTCCGGCGAGACCCCACGGCCAGGACAAACACACCCTCCTGTACATCGACCTCGACCAGTTCAAGGTGGTCAACGACATTGCCGG
>SKNJ01000054.1 GCA_007120575.1 Thioalkalivibrio sp. | reverse complement strand
GCAGCAACTCGCTGGTTGTGTCGAACTCAAGGGGCACGGTACGCCCTACCGGGTCAGGCCGGCGTACAGCATCGGCAGCTTTTCCGGGAGCCGTTCGATCTGATCCAGCACCATGAAGTGCTGCGCGCCGAAGATGCGCTCGACGTACTCGTCGGCATTCGGATCCAGACTCATGCAGAAGGTATAGACCCCGTTGCGGCCCACATCCTCCACCGCACGCTTGGCGTCGAACCGCAGATACTGCGGGTCGCGCACGTCGGTATCCGCCGGCTCGCCGTCAGTAATGATCAGCAGGAGCTTCTTGGCCGTGCCCTGGCGATGCAACAGGTGCCCCGCGTGCCGGATCGCCGCGCCCATGCGCGTCGAGAGCTGCCCCTGCATGCCGGCCAGGCGCGCCTTGGCGTTGTCGTCGAACGGCGCGTCGAAGTCCTTGAACCGGTAGTACTCGACGTCATGCCGACCATCCGAGGCGAAGCCATGGATCGCGAACGGATCGCCAATGCGGGAGATCGCCCCCGACAGCAGCGTGGCGGCCTCGCGCGCGAGTTGCACCACGGTGGTCTCGCCATCGCCAATCGTCTCGTTGGTGGACTCGGACAGGTCCAGCAGCACCAGCACGGACAGGTCGCGCACATGGCGCAGGTTGCGTATGTAGATGCGCTCGTCGGGCTGGCGCTGCATGCGGATATCGATCTGGGCCTCGACCAGGGCGTTGACGTCCAGTTCGTCGCCCTCCGGCTGCTTGCGCAGGCGCTGCACACCCTGTGGCTGCATCGCCTCGATCAGGAACTTCAGGCGAGAGATCAGCGGCTTGTGCTTCGCGTTGATCGCGTCGATCTCGTCCACGTCACCCTTTTGCGGGCGCCGCTCGAGCAGGGTGACCCAGTGCGGACGCTCGAGCTGCATCTGGTAGTCCCACTCCGGGTAGTGGTAGGGCATCGAGATCGGCTCCTTGCCCTCCTGCTGGTTGATGCTCTCGTCCTCGCTATCGCGGAAGAACTCGGTCGCCAGCACCATGATCTGCTGGGCATCGTCCCCGGCTCCGGGCACGTCGAGGGTATTGATCATCTCCATCAGCGAGACATAGATACGTTCCTGCTTCCCGCCATGCGCCAGCAGGGTCTCGAAGTCTTCTTCCTCCTCGCGCCCAAACGCCCAGATGTAACGATTGTCGTCGCGATACAGGATCTCCGGGGCCACCTGGCTTGGCTTCATGTAGCCCTGTTCCGGGAACTCCGGCGCCAGGGCCTCGGCCAGCTCCCGCGCGAAGCCGCTCGCCTCCAGGTCATCGCCCCGCTCAGAGAACGCCGCCACCGCGCGCTGTACGAACGGGTGGGGATCGCGATAGTCCGGGTCGAGCAACGCGCGGGCCGTACGCGCCAGCAGGGCCTGGGGCTGGTCGCCGTCAGCCTCGCTGGCGGTGTGCAGCGGCGCCCACATCTGCCGCAGGCCGGGGAACGCGCGGGTCGCCAGCGCCTCTACCCGGGCATCCTCGAACAGTTCGGTCAGAATCCCGACCACCCCGCGCGGGGCGTCCTCCGGCTGCATCTCCAGGGTATGCACCACATGCGCTGCCGCGTGGGCGCCCGCCGCACGATACAGGTACAGGCCCGAAAGCCCCTCCCAGTCGTCGAAGGCATCCGGCAGGAAGATCGTGAAGCCCTCGATATAGGGCTTGTACCCCTCGCGCGACTCGAAATCGCCACTGGTCGGGCGCATGAAAAAGTCGCGGCCCCACAGCGAGCGCAGGTAGAGGTTGATGCGCCGTTGCACGTCGACGAACAGGGTGCCGCGACGCTCGTTCTGAAATACCTGGCGCGACTCGGGAGACTCCAGCCCAAAATATGCGACCTGGCTCTCGAGGTCGGTGCGATGCGCCTGCGCCCCCCAGGTCGCCCAGCGGCGCAGCCCCCCCAGGGTCAGGTGAGTGAGCAGTTCGTCCAGGTGCTCCAGCATCGGGCGCACGCCGCGTGGTGCCTGGCCCAGCAGGTTGTCGATCAGCCGCAGGTATCCCTGGAACAGCGACAGGTCCCCGAGCCGCTGCGCGGCTATCGGGCTGGTGGAAATCAACAGGGTAATGACCGCGGCCGATGTCTTGGAGTACATCCGCACGCCCGCGCTGACCAGCTCGCCGACCGCGTCCTCGCCCAGTTCCTGAGCCAGGCCGGGGGCCTCCTGGATAAACGCGACGACCAGTTCGCTACCGCGACCCAGAGAATGCAGACTGCGCGCACCCTCCAGGTAATAGCGCTTGAGGCCACCCGCGCTGAACGCGCGCGAGGCCTCATGCCAGGACGCCTCCATAACCTCGGCCGCGTGCTCCCCGAGGTCCTCGAGGAGGTCTCGGTAGTCCTCCAGATGGATACTCATGGACCGTCCGAAGCGCCGCTCAGAAGAACGTTGTGACGGCGGAATCCAGCGCGTCGCGCATATCCGGATCGTCGGTAATCGGGCGCACCAAGGCCATGCGGCATGCCGCCAGCGGATCCACGCCCTTGGCGATCAGCGACGCGGCGTACACCAGCATACGCGTCGAGATCCCCTCGTCCAGACCGTGGCCCTTCAGATTGCGCGCGCGCTCGGCAACACTCACCAGCTTGCCGGCCTGCTCCTCGCCAATCCCGCCCTCGTGGGCGACGATCCGTGCCTCCGTCTCGTGATCGGGGTAATCGAAATCCAGGGCCCCGAAGCGTTGCTTGGTCGACTGCTTCAGGTCCTTCATCAGGCTCTGGTAGCCCGGGTTGTAGGAAATCACCACCTGAAAGTCCGGATGCGCCTCGACCATCTCGCCCTTTTTCTCCAGCGGCAGCACCCGCCGGTTGTCGGTCAACGGGTGGATGATCACCGTGGTGTCCTGACGCGCCTCGACGATCTCGTCGAGATAGCAGATCCCGCCGTGACGCGCGGCCTGTGTCAACGGACCGTCCTGCCAGCGAGTGCCATTGGCATCCAGCAGATAACGCCCGACCAGGTCGGAAGCGGTCATGTCCTCGTTGCAGGCCACGGTGATCAGCGGCTTGCCGAGCTTCCACGCCATGTGTTCGACAAACCGCGTCTTGCCGCAGCCGGTCGGCCCTTTCAGCATCATCGGCATGCGCACGGAATAGGCGGCCTCGTAGAGATCCACCTCATCCGCCACCGGCTGGTAGTAGGGTTCCTCGGTGATCAGGTAATCGCGCAGATCGTCTTGCATTGCGGAAACTCCTCAAATCGGAAAGGACCGGGGCGGG
>SKNJ01000153.1 GCA_007120575.1 Thioalkalivibrio sp. | reverse complement strand
TTCAATCTGCTCCAGCAGCACGCCGAACTCGTCTCCGCCCAGGCGTGCCAGGGAGTCCTCCTGGCGCAGACGCCCCAGCAGGCGGTCGGGGATCTGGGTCAGCAATTCGTCACCCACCGAGTGGCCCAGGCTGTCGTTGATCGCCTTGAAACGGTCCAGGTCAATAATCAGCACAGCGAGGCGTTCGGCGTGCCGGCGCCCGTGCTCGATGGATTTCGACAGGCGGAATTCGAACAGCACACGATTGGGCAGTCCGGTCAGGGTGTCGTGGTGGGCCAGATACTCGAGCTGTTCCTGGCTGCGCTTGGCCGCGGTGATGTCGGTAAAAATGCCGATGTAGTGCGTGACCTCGCCCTGTTCGTCGCGGACCGAATTGATGGTCAGCCACTCGGGATAGATCTCGCCGTTCTTGCGCCGGTTCCAGATTTCGCCCTGCCAGTGGCCGGTCCGGTGGATCTGGCCCCACATCTCGCGATAGAAGTCCGGGCCCTGGCGCGCGCTGTCGAGCAGGGCCGGGGTCTGGCCGATGGCCTCGGAGGCACGATAGCCGGTGATCGCGCTAAACGAGCGGTTGACCGACAGGATTCGGGTCTCGGCATCGGTGACAATAATGCCGTCGTGGGTGTGTTCGAATACCATCGCTGCCTGGCGCAGTTCTTCCTCGGCCTGCTTGCGCGCGCTGATGTCCTGGAGCGCACCCTGCAGCTTGTGAATGCGCCCCGACGCGTCGTACACGGGTTCGCCGATTGTGCGTACCCAGACGCGTTCGCCGCGGGTGTTGATGATCTGCAGCTCCTCGTCATAGGGTTCGCCGCGCTCGATGCAGGCGGTGTGGACCTCGGTGATGCGCGGGCGCCACTCCGGGGCGTAGTACTCGATCCCGCGTTCCACCGGCACGCGGGTGCCGGGCGGCTCGCCGTGGATCCGGCAGACCTCGTCGGACCAGGTCACGATGCGCGAGTCGAGATCGACCTCCCAGGCGCCCAGGTTGGCAATCCGCCCCGCGCCCTCCAGCAGTTGTTCGCGCGCCCGGAGTTCGAGCTCGATGTGCTTGCGATCGTTGATGTCCTGAAACGCGCCGCGCAGTTTGATGACCCGGCCATTGGCCGTTTCCGGCTGGCAGGTGGCGCGGGTCCAGATCTCCTCGCCGGTGGCCCGGATCAGGCGCAGCTCGAGATCGTAGGGCGTGGCGTCGCGCATCGCCGCCTCGATGGCCGCGCGCAGCATGGGCTGGTCGTCCGGATGGAAATACCCGATGGCCTGGTTCAGTGGCGGTTTGATCCCGAGCGGCAGGCCGTGGATACGGTGGGTCTCCGCGGTCCAGGTCACCTGCAGCGTTTCGGTATCCAGCTCCCAGCCACCGACCCGGGCCAGGCTGCTGGTGGCCTGCAACAGGGCTTCGCTCTCGCGCAGGGCGTCCTCGGCGCGTTGGTGTTCCGCGCTGACCTGCTCCAGTTCGCGGCGGGCGTACTCGGCGGTGTCCGCGCGCGCCCGCGCGAGCTGTATGTGCCGAATGGCCAGGCCCAGCGCCATTGCCAGGGCGGTCCCGAACGCCAGGATCAGGTGTTGCAAATTGGCCCCCTCTCCACCCGCCTGCAATGCCCGCCACAACAACACGGTGACTGCCAGGATGCCGATCACCGCCGACACCGGGAGCCAGGCGAACAGATCCTGCCCCTGCGCGCGGGCGGTGCGCCAGGCGAGTGCGAGCAGGCCCGCTCCGAGCAACACAAACCCGGACGCCGTCTGGATCGCCATCTGCGTGAGTCCCCCCCAGCCATAGGCGGTCTCGAGCCCGATCAGATATCCGGATGCCGCGACCACGCCCAGTGCCAGGACCAGGCTCGCGAGCACGGCCATCACCATGGGTGTCGTGGAGCGGCGCTGTGCGGCGCCGCTGATGGCCATGGCCAGCCCGGCCACAAGAAAGCCGAGTGCGGCATTCGGTGCCATGCGTCCCGGATGCGAGGTCTGCGCGGTGATGTCGTCCACCATCAGTCGCTGATTGATGCCCAGGTCGATCGCGGCGAAATACTGGAGCAGGGTCAACGCGCCGATCATCGCGACCACCGTGCCGGTCACGGCCGCCGTGCGTATGTGCCCCCGCAGGTGCAGCAGCAGTGCCGCGCCACCAAGGACGAAGGCGAGCGCCGTGTTGTACTGCACCGGGACCCAGGCGGGGTGGGCCTGCACCAGGGCGGGCCGGCCGGCGTGCCAGCCGAACAGCACGAACCCGCCGAGGGCGAGCAGCAAGGCCCCCGTCACCAGTACAAGGCCGGAGAGCGCGTGCCGGGAAAATGTGGCGTGGTCTGGCAAGGCCCCGGGCTCCGTTGCGGGATGGGCTATCGGGAAACACTATCAGAATACAGGGGGGTGGGCGGGGGCTCCGTGGCCCGGCCTCCTGGGCACCGCTTCCCGGCGTTGAGCTTCGGGGCGCGGACGTTCACAATAGCGTCCCGTTTTCGGCCCTGGCGCGGGCCTGCATCGCCGCGCGGCCGCTCCGTACATGCCCGTTGCGGGCACGTGTCCCGCGGGCGCCGCGCGCCCGTGCCGCGCGGCGCGCGGCAGTACTGGTCCCACGGGGCCCTTGGCGGATTGATGATCAAGCTTCGCACCTACGTCTACATGGATTCCCTCCAGCCGCAGCTGGCGGAATACATGGCCACCGTCTCCCAGGGCTTCCTGCCCGTGCCGGGAGATGCGTGCCTGTGGGTGGAGGTGGCGCCGGGCATGGCGGTGCACCGCCTGACCGACGTGGCGCTGAAGGCGACGCGGGTGCATCTGGCGCAGCAAGTGGTGGAACGCGAGTTCGGCTCGATGGTGATCCACCACCGCGACCAGAGCGACGTGCAGGAGGCTGGCCGGGTGCTGCTGTCGCGCATGGGCGCGCACCAGAGCGAGCGCCAGGAATGCCGCATCCCCTGGCAGGAGACCATCCGCGGGATGACCCCGGACCATACCGTTCTGATCAACCGTCAGAATCGGCGCGGCAATATGATCCTGCCTGGGCAGAGCATGTTCATCCTGGAAGCGGAACCGGCCGGCTACATCATCTATGCGGCCAACCAGGCGCTGAAGGCCGCGAACGTGTCATTGATCGACGTGCGCGCGGTGGGTGTGTACGGGCGCCTGACCCTGGCTGGCAGCGAGGCCAGCGTGGACGAGGCGGCGCGCGCGGCGATTCACGCGCTGCACAATCCCGCCGGAACCTGAGATGCATCGCGCGCAAC
>SKNJ01000301.1 GCA_007120575.1 Thioalkalivibrio sp. | reverse complement strand
TGAAACAGCTCGACGCCGCGGAGCGCGGCGAGTACCGGCTGATCGGCCCGAAAGACGGTGCCGCAGTCTGAGCCACCAGCACATCCCGCGAGATCAAATCAATCGGGGCCGCGATGATCTCGCGGCCCCTTCCCATTTTTCGTTGCAGCCGGTGCTGGTTTACTCGTCCCCTGCCAGGATCGTCCGGCCAAGCTTGCGGCGGCGATGCTTGGCATAGGCCGAGGCCGCAATCGACAGGACCATCAGCCCGAAGATCGCCAGCGCGCCGGGCCGCGTCAGGGCATAATCGAAGATACCCTGGATGCTCTGGCGCCCGATCTGGAAGGTGCGCGCAAGCTCGTTCTCCAGCATGCGGCCCAGCAGCAGGCCAACCACGGTTGCCGCCACGGGATACTGATAGCGCACCATCGCCCAGCCCAGTACCGAGAACACCACCAACGTGATCGGACCTGCCGCTGTTCCCTCGATCGCGAAAGAGCCGAAAGTGGCCACGACCAGCACACTGGGGATCAGGAAACGCAGCGGAACCCGCACCACATAGCCTGCTATATAGACAAAGCCGAGCCCCACGATCAGCAGAAGGATGGCCTGCGCGAAATTGGCGAAGATGATCGCATAGACCACATCCATCTGGTTCGCGATGAAGCTTGGCCCGCCCACGATATTGTTGATGGCGAAGGCCGCCAGCAGGATCGCCGTTGCCCCGCCACCGGGAATCCCCAGCGCAAGCATGGTCGCCATCGCCCCGCCTTCGGAGGAGGAATTGGCACTTTCCGCCGCGATAACGCCTTTGGGGTTACCCGTTCCGAATGTGTCGCTGTCAGGGGCGTTTCGCTTGGTCTCGGCATAGGACAGCAGATTCGAGATCGACGAGCCCACACCCGGAATCGCCCCGACCAGCACGCCGATCACAGCGCCACGGCCGATGATGAACGGCTGTCTGAACGAGCCGCGCATACCGTCGATGATCTTGCGGAAGCTGATTTGGCGCGAGGCTTCGTCCTCGATCAGGTACTTGGTGTTGATGAGCCCCAGAAGCTGGCTGGCGGCCAGAAGCCCCATCATCGCCGGGATAACCGGCACCCCGTCGAACAGCCACTGCACGCCCATGGTGCCGCGAATGTGCCCGGCGGAACTGAAGCCGACCGTGCCCAGAAGCACCCCGAACGTCCCCGCCAGCAGCCCGCGCAACATGGACTTGCTGGCCAGCGAACCGATCAGCATCATGCCCCAGACAGCGACGGCGAAAAGCTCCAGCGGGCCGAGCCGCAGGACCACCCGCGAAACAGGCGCGATGAGGAACATGAGCAGCGTATAGCTGACCAGCGTGCCGAAGACCGACGCGGCGAGCGCGGTGCCGAGCGCCTCGTTATGGCGGCCCGAGCGCGCCATCGGGTAGCCGTCGAAGGTGGTGGCAACGGCCGAGGTCGTGCCGGGGATGTTCATCAGAACCGCCGGAACGGACCCGCCGAACCCGGCCGCCGTGTAGATTGCGGTGAGGAAGATGATCGCCGGCAGGAAGTCCATGTACAGCGTCATCGGCAGGAAGATCGCCATCGCCATGGTGATCGAGATCCCCGGCATCGCGCCAAAGAACAGCCCGATCATCAGCCCCGGAATGAGCCATATCCAGGCCTGGTAGGACGATGTCAGAAGCGTGAAAGCGCCCGCAAGACTGTTGAGATCAACCATGGGTGCGCCCTCAGAGGATCGTCAGGGGGAAGGGAAACGGGATGATCGCCCCGTAGCCCCAGATCAGCAACGATGTGAAGACCGCGCTGAATCCGATATTCAGAAACCAGTTGCGCTCGCCACACAGGAAAAGACCGATGACCATGAAGGCAAATGTTGCCACATCGAAGCCGACATATTGCATAGACAGGGCGAAGGTGATGAAGACGGCCATCAGCGCGAAGACCCGCCCCAACTCGCTCAGGGATTCCTTTTCGATCTCTTCGCCTTCGCTCACGCGGCGAAAGCATTGCGGAAGGATGCAAAGAACCAGCAACAGCGCGAAGATCGAGGCCGGCTGCACCAGCAGAAGGTTGACCGTCTGCATGGACACGGCGCGGGTGTCCATCCAGTAATAGACGACCACAACCGTAATCACCGCAAGCAACGCGAGATGGCCCCACATCACCACAATGCGACCTGGTTTCGATTCCATTGCGTCTCCCTCCATGTGCGCAGGGCCGCCCGGCGCAGCGGACGGCCCAAGCATTTCGCTTTCCGATCAGTCGTCGGTTAGCAGATCGAGGTATTGCTCCATCAGCGCGGCGGTCTGTCGCAGCTGCTCATTGGAAGCCTCCGGTCCGAACCATGTCGTCGCCAGCTGCTGCTCCTCGAGGGACGCGATGTTGTCGGGATTCTTCGACGCCGTCTCGATCGCGTCGAGCAGGATCTGGTAGCGGTCAGGGTGTTGCTCCACGAAGGAGCTGTGCACCGCCCAGCCCCTCTGCGAGCCTGATACGAAGGGTGCGTCCGCACCCAGAACATCCGTGATGAGCGCCCCTTCCCAGCCGTCGCGCCGGGTATCACTGAAGGTCAGCAGCGGTCGGATCTCATCGGCGAGCGGCAGGAAACCCTCGCCCCCCACCAGAGCCACATCGACCACACCGCCTGCCGCCGCGTTCCGCGTCGGGCCGCCGCCGTCGTAAGTCACCAGAGCGAGTGCGTCCGGGTCGATGCCCTCGGCCTCCATCAGGATCGTCAGATTGACGAGGTCGGCCGAGGCCGGCTGAATCCCGATCGACACGCTGGAGGGGTCGTCGTGCAGGCGCGCAAGCACGTCGTCGATGGATTCCAGATCGGAACCCGCCTCCGTCGCCATGAGCGTGTAATCCTGCGACGGCAGGTTTATCATGTGGAAGTCGTCGATGCTGAAATCGGCATCCTGCGTCAGAATGTTCAGCGGAACGTAGGGGCCGAACGAGCTGGCACAGATGGTGTAACCATCATCAGGCTGCTGCAGGAAATACGTATGGCCCAGAAGCGCGCCCGCACCGCCACGGTTGATGATGTTGAGCGGCTGGCCCAGCTCGGCCTGCAGCATCGGCGCGAAAGCCCGTGCAAGGCGATCATTGTAGCCGCCTGTATCAAAGGGCACGACGACATTGATGGGGCGGTCGGGATAACTTCCCTGCGCCCGCAGAATGGCAGGTGAGGCAACCGTTGCGGCAGCCGCCCCGACCGAGGCAAAGCGCAGCATGTCGCGACGTGAGAATCTGTTGGTCATTGTGTCCTCCACTGGTCACTGGGAGCGTTTTCGCACCCGGCATGTGAACGCCGGATTCGGGGCGCCCAGCACTACCCCGGAACCGAAGCCTATGGCTTTTGAGAATTCTGTCAACAATCTTGGCGTCACGCCTCTCAAAATACCCTTTGATACCGCCTCTCCATACAGAATCGGTGAACTCTTGCTTCCCTTTCGCGCGCGACCCAAGTCCCGCGCCCCGCGGAAATAGAGCGCTTGCTCTATCTAGCTGTTTTCTAAACGGAGAAAATCGACGCTCGGCGAGCTCTGGCCCTGCGCAGCGGCCCGCGTGCGGGCGCGCTGAGCCAAAATGTTGACAATCGACGGAAAGACGGGTTTTAACGGACGCGGGTGCTCATTGACGGGCAGCGCGCCGCGACGCCGAACATGCCGACGGCGCAAGAATGAAACTGGATCTTCTGAGGAGTGCGATCATGGCGACGCAAGACAAGGATCGGGCAGGCAAAGGCTCGGGGCTGACGCGCGAGGTTGCGCGATTCGTGAACGAAACCGCATTGGGCGACCTGCCAGGTGACGTCTTGGAGAACGGCCGCAAGTCCATTCTTGACGGGCTCGGGCTCGCGCTTTCGGGCTCGGTCGCACAAACCGGAATTCAAGTTCGTCACCATCTCGACGACATCGCCGCAGTCGATGATGGCGCCACGGTGATCGGCTCGAATCGCAGGGCGCCGGCACGGTTCGCCGCGTTTGCGAACGGGGTCGGCATTCACGCCGATGATTACGACGACACCCAGCTTGCCGTCGGCAAGGACCGCGTCTACGGGCTGCTGACCCACCCCACCGCGCCGGCCCTGCCCGCCGCACTGGCAATCGGCGAAATCTCGGGCAGCACCGGTGCGCAGGTGATGCTCGCCTATCACCTTGGCGTCGAGGTCGAGTGCAAGATCGCCGAGGCGATCAACCCGCGCCACTACCAGACCGGGTTTCACGCCACCGCGACCTGCGGCACCTTCGCTGCAGCCTCGGCCGCCGGGCGCCTGATGGGGCTCGATGAGGACGCGATGCTGCGCGCGCTGTCGATGGCGGGCAGCCAGTCGGCCGGACTGCGCGAGAATTTCGGCACCATGACCAAGCCTTTCCATGCCGGGCGCTCCTCCGAAAGCGGGATTGTTGCAGCGCAGTTCGCCTCCTATGGCTGGACCGCCGCGCCGACGATCCTCGAAGCGCCGCGCGGTTTCTTCTCCGCCGCCGGTGGCGGTTACGACGAGGCTTCGATCCACGGAAAGCTCGGGGCACCCTGGACTTTCTCCAATCCCGGCGTCTCGATCAAGCCGCACCCATCGGGGTCGCTCACGCATCCGGGCATGACCGAGATGCTGCGCCTGATCCGCGTGAACGACATCAAGCCCGAAGACGTCAAGCGCGTGCGCGTGGGCACCAATTCGAACATGCCCAACGCGCTGATCCACCACCGCCCCACGAATGAGCTGCAGGCCAAGTTCTCCATGGAGTTCTGCATGGCGATCCTGCTTCTGGAAGGTCGCGCAGGGCTCAACGAGTTCACCGATGAGGTGGTCATGCGCCCTGACGTTCAGGCGATGATCGAGAAGGTCGATTTCGTCATCGACGAGCGCGCCGAGGCCGCCGGCTACCATCTGATGACCACCTATATCGACATCGAGCTGGCCGACGGGCGCAGCATTTCCGGCAAGGCCGATTTCGGTCGCGGAAGCCCGGCAATGCCGATGAGCTACGAGGAAGTGGCCGAGAAGTTCCTCGAATGCGCGGAATTCGCGAAATGGGATGGCGCGCGCGCGCGCGAGGTCGTTGACCGGGTTGCGGAGTTCGAGAAACTCGACGACGTCAGGGGGCTGATGAGCCTGCTGCGCAAGGGCTGATCGTGGCGCGCGGCGGGCCGACACAGGGCGATCATGCGACCACCGGCTGGAGCCGCCGCTTGCGGGGCTCGGTGGATGCGCGCCTGTTGTGGCGGCTCGCCCGCACCTACGCCGTCTCGGCGGTGGCCGGGGCGGCGGCCACGCAGATCTACATCCCGCTGCCCTGGATGCTGGGGCCGTTCTTCGTCTGGGCGGCCATCGCGCTGATCGGGCCGCGCCCGCAGCTTGTCCCGATGGGGCGGGAGCTGGCGCAGGTCGCCATCGGCGTGGTGGTGGGCATGCGCTTCACCCTTCCCATCCTGCTGGCGACCGCGGGGCTGCTTCCCGCCATCTTTCTCGGCACGGTCTACATGATCGCGGTGACCGTCTCGGCGGCGGCGCTTCTGGCCTGGCTCGCCCGGCTCGATCACGTCACGGCGTTCTTCGCGACCGCCGCGGGCGGCGTCGCCGACATGGCCGCCGTCGCCAAGACCTATGGCGGCACCGCGCAGGCGGTCGCGGTGGTCCATGCATTGCGCTATTCGCTGGTCGTGGCGATCGTCCCCTTCGCGGTGTTCTTCTTTGGCGAGCACGGCCCCGCGATGGAACTGACCGACGAGGCCGCGGGCTCCGTTCTGCTGGTGCCGGTGGTGCTGTTTCTCGGCTATCTCGGGGCGCGCGCGCTCAAGCCCACGCCGCTGCCCAATCCCTGGCTGGTCGGGCCGATCTTCGTGGGGGTCGCGCTGGGGCTGTCGGGGATATTCGCGGTGCATTTCCCGCCGATCGTGGTCATTGTGGCGCAGATCGCGCTTGGCACATGGCTGGGCGCGCAGATCCATCGCGATCAGATGACGGCGCTGCCGCGCGTCACCCTGATCGGGCTGGTCATTGCATGTTACATGATCGTGGGCGCGGCGCTGGGCGCGGCGGTGATCTCGGCCGCGACCGGGCTGCCCTTCACGACCAGCTTCCTGGGGCTGGCCCCCGCAAGCATCACCGAGATGGTCCTGACCGCCACGGCGATGAACCTCGATGCCGAAGCCGTCATCGCCTTTCACATCATGCGCATCGCGCTGGTGTCCTCGACCGTGCTTATCGTCTTCAAACTGTATCTGAAACTGAGAGGAGTTCGTCTTGAACCTCGAATTTGAAGGACGCCGCATCCTGATCGTCGGCGGCAGCTACGGGATCGGCAAGGCGACCGCCGCGTTGCTGATGCAAGAGGGCGCCGAGGTGATGATCGCCTCGCGCTCGGTCGAAAACCTCGCCAAGGCCGCAAAGGAGGTCGCTGCCGAATCGGGAGGAGGCGAACCGATCCAGATTGCGTGTGATGTGACGCAAGAAGGCGCCGGCGCGACATTGGCCGAGGCCGTCACCACGCATTGGGGCGGCGCGCTTGACGGGCTGATATCGGCGGTGGGCGGATCGATCCGTTCGGCCTTCACCGATCTGAGCGACGAGGACTGGCTGGGAAATTACCAGTTCAACATCCTCTCGACCGTGCGCGCGATCCGTGCGCTGCTCCCGGCGCTGGAGGCCGGGCGCGCGCCCTCGATCGTCACGTTGGGGGCGGCGGCCTCCAAGATGCCCTATTCGCATCAGGTTGTGTCGAACGTTCACAAGGCCGGCCTGCTGGGGCTGAACAAGACTCTCGCAGCGGAACTCGCGCCGCGTGGCATCCGGGTGAACCTCGTGGCCCCGGGGCGAACGCTGACACCGCTGTGGACCAACCGCGCCGACAAGATGTCGGCCGAGGAGAATCGCCCGCGCGAGGAGATCCTCGCCGAATTCTCGCGCGATATCCCGCTTGCCCGCTTCGGCCGGCCCGAGGAGGTCGCCGCCATGGTCGTGTGGCTGTCGAGCCCGCTGGCGAGCTACATCACCGGCCAGGCCGTCAATGTCGATGGCGGCATCGCCCGCGGATTGCTTTGAGGAGAACACCATGAACGCCCATCATCAGGAAGCCGATCTCGGAACTCCCGCAGTCACCGCAACGCTCGCCGAGTGGGTCGTGAATCTGCAAGCCCCTGACATTCCCGCCGAGGTCCGGCGGGAAGGGCTGCGCACCTTCGTCAACTGGGTGGGCTGCGCCGTGGGCGGCGCCGCCCACGAGACTGCGGAGCATGCGCTCAAGGCGTTCACGCCGTTCTCGGGTTCGAAAACGTCAACCGTTCTCGGACGGCGGGAGCGGCTCGACCCCGCGCACGCGGCGCTGATGAACGGCATCACCAGCCATGTGCTCGATTATGACGACACCCATCTCAAGACCATCCTGCACCCGGCCGGGCCGGTGGCCTCGGCGCTGCTGGCGCTGGCCGAGACGCGCCCGGTATCGGGCACCGATTTCCTCACCGCGCTGATCGCCGGGGTCGAGGCCGAGTGCCGCATCGCCAACTGCGTCTACCCCGACCATTACGACCGCGGCTGGCATATCACAGGCACCGCGGGCGTGTTCGGGGCCGCCGCCGCGGTGGGGCGGATGATCGGGCTTGACGCGCAGCAGATGCGCTGGGCGCTGGGGCTGGCGGCCTCGCAATCTTCGGGGCTGCGCGAAATGTTCGGCACCATGACCAAGAGCTTCCACCCCGGCATTGCCGCGCGCAACGGCATGATGTCGGCGCTTCTGGCGGAGGCGGGCTTCGACAGTTCCGAACGCGCCATCGAGGCGCCGCGCGGCTTTGCGCAGGTGATGTCGGACAAGCAGGACTGGGACGAGATCACCGAGGGGCTGGGCACACGCTGGGAGGCGGCGACCAACAGCTACAAGCCCTTTGCCTGCGGGATCGTCATCCACCCCGCCATCGACGGCTGCATCCAACTGCGCGAAGAGATGGGCGAGGCAAAGGTCGCGCAGATCGCCTCGGTCAGACTGCGCACGCATCCGCTGGTGCTGGAGCTGACCGGGCGCAAGAGCCCGAAGACCGAGCTGGAGGGCAAGTTCAGCGTCTATCACTGCGCCTCGGTCGCGCTCTTGCACGGCGATGGCGCGCCGACGGCGTTTACCGACGCGATCGTCAACGACCCGCAGGTCGTGGCGCTGCGCGGGCTGATCGAGGCCGAAACCAACCCCGACTGTCACGAGGCATCGGTGGATATCGAGGTGACGCTGCGCGACGGCAGCACGCATGCCAAGCATGTCGAGCGTGCCATCGGCAGCGCGGAAAAGCCGCTGACAGACGCACAGCTCAACACCAAGTTCACCGATCAGGCGGAGCTGGTCGTGGGGGCCGAGACCGCAAGGGCGCTGTGCGATCTCTGCTGGTCTCTGGAAATCCTCTCCGATGCGGCCGAAGTGGCACGCGCCTCGACCCCCGAGAAAGGTTAAAACGCTCATGGACGATACACGCAAGAAAAGCCTGAGGATCGGCATTCTGGAGGGTGACGATATCGGCCACGAGATCGTGCCCGCCTCGGTGCGCATCGCGCGCGCCGCCGCCCGCGCCGCGGAGCAGGAGATCGACTGGGTCGAGGTTCCCATCGGCAGACGGGCGCTCGATACCCACGGACATACCATGCCCGACGGCACGCTGGAGACGCTTGCCGGGCTCGACGGCTGGATATTGGGGCCGATCGGGCATCGTGAATACCCGAAGGTGCCCGAGGCCATCAACCCGCATCCGATCCTGCGCAAGCATTTCGACCTCTTCGCCAATGTCCGGCCCACGCGCTCCTTCCCCAACATCGGCTGCCTGCACGATGACATCGATATGGTGATCGTGCGCGAGAACAACGAAGGCTTTCAGCCCGACCGCAATGTCGTCGCCGGCTCGGGCGAATTCCGCCCCAGCCACGACATGACGATCTCGGTGCGGGTGATATCCACCGCCGGGTCAAAAAAGGTTGCACGCGCGGCCTTCGAGATCGCGCGCACGCGCGACAAGCGCCTGACACTGGTGCACAAGAACACCGTCTACAAGCTGGGCTGCGGGATGTTCGTCGATTCCTGCTACGAGGTGGCAAAGGACTTCCCCGACGTGACGGTTGACGAGGTGATCGTGGACACCATGGCCATGCGACTGGTGCGCGACCCGCAAAGCTTCGACACCATCGTGACCACCAACATGTTCGGCGATATCCTGACCGATGAGGCGGCGGGGCTCGTGGGCGGGCTCGGCATGGCGCCGGGATTGTGCATCGGGCGCGGCTCGGTGGCGATGGCGCAGGCCACGCACGGCTCGGCCCCCGATATCGCCGGGAAGAACATCGCCAACCCTTTCGCGATGATCGAGTCGACGCGGATGCTTTTCGACTGGCTGGGCCACCACCATGGGCTCGCGCCCGCACTGGAGCTGTCACGGCACATGAAGCGGGGCATCGACGCGGCATTGGCCGATCCGGCCACGCGCACCCCCGACATTCGCGGCACCGGCTCGCAGCAGGACATGATCGCGGGCATCCTCAACGGCATGGAGGCGGCATGAACACCTACAACCTGGCCGTGATCGGGGGCGACGGGGTCGGCCCCGAGGTCATCGAGGCGGGGATCGACGTGCTCGACGCGCTGGCCGCGAGGGAGGGCGGCTTTCGCATCAACGCCACGCGCTTCGACTGGGGCTCGGACCATTACCGGCGCACCGGGCGGATGATGCCGAAAGACGGGGTGGAGAGGCTGCGCGGTTTCGACGCGATCTATTTCGGCGCTGTCGGCGACCCGGAGATCCCCGACCACATCACCCTTTGGGATCTGCGGCTGGCGATCTGCCAGGGGTTGGACCAGTACGCCAATATCCGCCCCACGCGGCTGCTCAGGGGCATGCGCGGGCCGCTTCGCCCGGACCTGGGCGCGCAGATCGACTGGCTGATCGTGCGTGAGAACTCGGAAGGGGAATATGCCGGCGTGGGCGGGCGTGCCCATCCGGGTCTGCCGCTGGAGGTGGGCATGGATGTCGCCGTCTTCACCCGCGGCGGGGTCGAGCGCATCGCCCGGTTTGCGTGCGAGGCGGCGATGGCCCGCCCGCGCAAGCGTCTCACCGTGGTCACCAAGTCCAACGCCCAGCGCCACGGGCTGGTGCTGTGGGACGAGGTCTGCGCCGGTGTCCTCGCCGAGTACCCCACGCTTGATGTCGACTGGATGCTCGTCGACGCGATGGCGGCGACGATGGTCACCCGCCCCGGCGATTACGACACGATCCTGGCCACCAACCTGCATGCCGATATCCTGTCGGATCTTGCCTCGGCGCTGACCGGAAGCCTGGGCAACGGTGCCACCGGCAATATCGACCCCACCGGACGCGCCCCCTCGATGTTCGAGCCGATACATGGCTCGGCCTTCGACATCATGGGCCGCGGCATCGCCAACCCCACCGGCGCCTTCTGGACCGGGGTGCTGATGCTCGACAACCTGGGCGAGACGCAGGCCGCCGCGCGGCTGATGCGCGCGATCGAGTCGGTCACCGAGGCCGGCCCATACACCCCCGACATGGGTGGTCAGGCGAACACCGCGGCGCTTCGCGACGCAGTGATCGCGGCGCTTGAGGCATGACATGGGAGTTGAATTGACCTATGGTCGCCTCAAGCTTTAGGCAAATGCATTTTGGATTATGAGGATGCTCGAGAAATCGGAATTTGATCCCAGGGCGCTGTCGGTGCTCAAGACCACATCGCTCACCGGCGTGGTCGAGCACGAGCTGGAGCGGCTCATCCTGACCGGCGCGATGGCACCGGGAGAGCGACTCAACGAGAATCGGCTTGCCAACCGCTTCGGCACCAGCCGCGGCCCGCTGCGCGAGGCGATGCGCAGCCTGCAGGCCAAGGGGCTTGTGTTCTTCATCCGCAATCGCGGCGTGTTCGTCAGCCAGATCTCCAGCACCGAGGCGCTGGAAATCTATGATGTTCGCGCGGCCATCTTCGGGCTTGCAGGACGGCTTCTGAGCGACCTGGTCACCGATGCGATGCTCGAGACGCTTGATGATTTCGTCGATCGGATGGACAGCGCCGCGGAGGCGCAGGATTTTGACAGATATTACCCCATCAACCTGGCCTTCCATGATTACCTGATCAGCATGACCAACAACCAGACGCTGGCCCGCGAATACCGCAGCTTCGTCAACAAGCTGCATCTGTGCCGGACCCGCGGTCTGGTGCAGGCCGGCGCGCTCGCGGTGTCGAACCGCGAGCACCGCGAGATGATCGACGCCGTGGCATCGGGCAACCGCGAGCGCGCGCATGAGGCCTTCTTTCGCCATGTCGAGCGCTCGAAGCAAAGGTTTCGTTCGACCCTTGAGAAAGCGGAGGCTTACTCCGACAGCACAAAATCCGCGTCGGAGGAGTGAGGATTGCCGGAGACCGGCATATGCAGCGTATCCGATACGGTGCGCGCAGCTGCGAGACCCGTGCAGGCAAAGCCCTTTGGCTTGGCCGGGCGCAACCGGAGCACCATGAGTGGGGCCGGGGCCTGCCCCCAACGCCGCACACCAGATGATACCACCGGCATAATCCATTGACCTTCGCCCATTCTCGGAGGGTGATTGAGGCTGAGCAAACCATCACCCGCCCGCTACCGCACCACGAACTGGTCCGACTGGCATTGATGATCTGACCGCCCCCCGACGGCATCGATATGCCACGGTGGGTCTGTGAGGATCCGCAAGAGGAGGACGGTCACATCATCAGAGTCATGGGTACTGCGAAAGGTCCCGGTGTCAATCGGCATTCAATCGGGACCCCGTATCGGCACGCAAAAGGGACCCCTCTGGCGCATCGGGAGCTGGCCCGAGGCGGCGTAGCTTTCAGGTGGCGCAGCCGGTTCGGGCCAGCGGGCAGCCGGGCGTCACGCTCTGGTCTTGAAGCGCCAGCTCTCGTTGCCGGTTTCAACGATTTCGCAGT
>SKNJ01000113.1 GCA_007120575.1 Thioalkalivibrio sp. | reverse complement strand
GATCACCATATTGCCGATACCAGGGCGTTTCAGGAAGCAGTGGAGCGCGCGGCCGAGCTGGCACGGGGTGGCTATCTGGTCACCTTCGGAATCGTGCCTACTGCCCCGGAGACCGGTTATGGCTACATCCAGCGCGGTGTGGACCTGGGCGAGTCGGGGGCGCGGGTTGTCCGGTTCGTGGAAAAGCCGGACCGCGCGACCGCCGAGGGTTATCTCGAACAGGGCGATTACCTTTGGAATAGCGGGATGTTCGTGTTCCGCGCCTCCGATTACCTCGCCGAACTGGAACGCTTCGAGCCGGCGATCGTCACGGCCTGCCAGGAGGCCCTGGAGTCGGCGCAACGTGATCTCGACTTCGTGCGCGTGGGGCCGGAGGCATTCGCCCGCGCGCCGGCCATCTCGGTTGACTATGCGGTGATGGAACGCACCGAGCGTGCCGCGGTTACCTCGCTGGCGGCCGGCTGGAACGATATCGGGTCCTGGTCCGCGCTGGCGGCGGTGCGCGGGGCGGATACCGACGGCAATACCTTGCAGGGGGACTGTGTGCTGGAGGACAGCGAGAATTGTCTGGTGGATGCCGACGGCATGCTGGTGGCCGGGCTCGGGCTGCGCAACCTGGCGGTGGTGGCGACCCGTGACGCGGTGCTGGTGGCGGATCGTGACCGGGTACAGGATGTCCGCCGCATCGTCGATCGCCTGAAGGCCGACCAGCGACCCGAGCACATGGATCATGTGGCGGTATACCGCCCGTGGGGCTGCTATCAGTGCATCGACGCCGGGTCGCGCTATCAGGTCAAGCGCATCACCGTGAAGCCGGGGGCGCGGCTTTCCCTGCAGATGCATCACCATCGCGCCGAGCACTGGGTGGTGGTCAGTGGCACCGCGCGCGTCACCAACGGCGAGCAGACCTATCTGGTGACCGAGAACGAATCCACCTTCATCCCGATCGGCCGGGTGCACAGCCTCGAGAACCCCGGCTCGATGCCGCTGGATCTGATCGAGGTGCAGTCCGGCAGCTATCTCGGCGAAGACGACATTGTGCGTCTGGAAGATCTCTACGGCCGGATCTGACCCGGGCGCGGCGGTGTCTCGGGTGGCGCTGGGCCATGCGTTGGGGGCGAGCCACCGCGCGCGGCTCTGGCTGGCGGCCGGTCTGCTGGCCCTGTGGGGTCTGCTGGCGCCAGGGTCGGCGCAGGGCAGCGAGACCGCATCGCCCGAAGCAATGGCCGGGGCAGAGCCGATCACCCTGCAGTTCTTCTGGACGCCGACCTGTCCGCGCTGCCTCGACGCGCTCCCGTTCATGCACCAGCTCGATCGCGAGTACGCAGATGTGCAGGTCGAGTTCGTCAATCTTGCGGCGGACCCGGCCCATGGCTGGTACTACATCGCCAGGGCGGAGGCCCTGGGCGAGCAGGCGACCGCCGTACCCGGGTTCATCTTCTGCGATGCCATGCTGGTCGGGTTCGACGATCAGGGCCGGCAGGCTGCGCGCCTGCGCGAGCTCCTGGCGCTGTGCCGGGAGCGGGTTGCGGCGGGCGAGCCCCCCGTGCTGGAGCGCGCGGTGTGGACCGAGGTCATGCCGGTCCGGTTGCCGGGTCTGGGCGAGGTCCGTCTGGAGGCGCTGTCGCTGCCGGCATTGACGCTGCTGCTCGCGGGGCTGGATGCGTTCAATCCCTGTGCCTTTTTCGTGCTTCTGTTCCTGCTGAGCATGGTGGTGCACAGCCGAAGCCGGGGGCGGATTCTGCTGGTGGGCGGTCTGTTCGTCACGATATCGGGAGTGATCTATTTCCTGTTCATGACCGCATGGCTGAACGTGTTCCTGGTGTTCGGCGAGATGCCGCTGGTCACCCGTGCCGCGGGGCTGGTGGCGGTTCTGATGGCCTCGATCCATATCAAGGACTATTTCTGGTTCCGGCGCGGCGTGTCGCTGAGCATCCCGGAGCGCGCGAAGCCGGGGCTGTTCCGGCGCATGCAGCGCCTGACGGTCGCGGACGATCTGCCCTGGGTCATCGCGGCGACCGTGGTGCTGGCGCTGGTGGTCAATCTCTACGAGATCCTGTGCACCATGGGATTCCCGATGATCTACACCCGGATCCTGACCGGGCAGGATCCGGGGGCGACCGGCTATTACGCCTATCTGGTGGCCTACAACCTGGTGTATGTGTTGCCGATGCTGGTGATCGTCGGGTTGTTTGCGCTCACGCTCGGACGGCGCAAGCTGCAGGAGCACGAAGGTCGGGTGCTCAAGCTGTTGTCGGGGACGATGATGCTGGGCCTGGGTCTGGTGCTGTTGCTGCGTCCGGCGTTGCTGTCCGATCCGCTGCTGGCGATCGGCGTGGTGGTACTCGCGCTGCTGACCACCCTGCTGGTCACCCGGCTGCGACGGGGTGCTGCCTGAGCGCGGCCTGTCCGCCGCGAGCTGGCCCGAGCCGCGCCTTGCAAACGCCGGAGGCGGGCCGGAGAATCCGGCTATGGTTGCGCTCACCTCCCATTCGATAGTCCCTCGGGTTCTCGGCCAACGCCTGTCCGCCGAGCCGGGGGTGGTGTGTGCCCAGGGAAACACTGATCCATGTACACACTCGCGTTGGTACCCCAGGTTTTCCGAGACAAGGCGCGTCGTGCAGCGGGTAGTGGTGCTACCCGCAAGCGGCGCAACGCAGGATCGGGGAACCTGGGGTGCCAACCCCACAAGCCATTGAAAGCAGGGGCTCGGCCGCTTTTGCGCGCGCACGGCGTTACGGCTCCCTTGTGCAGAATGACTGCACGGCAGTCACCGCGCCTTGTTCGCACGCAAAAGCGACTCGAGCGCGAGCGTGTACATGGATCAGTGTTTCCCTCGCTGTTCGGGAGCCACGCCCGTGGGGATGCCGGGGCGGACAGCGATCTCGATCTTGCTGTGTTGACGGTGGATGCGGTGGGTGATGATCTGCTCAATCCGCTGGTCCGCCTGCAGATGGATCTCGAGGATGCAACCGGGTGTAGCGTCGATCTGATTGACCTGCACAGGGCCGGGGCGGATCTGATTCACCGGGTGCTGCGGGATGGCCTGCTGGTTTTCGAGTCGGATCCGGAGCGCCGGATTGCCTTCGAAGTTGACGCCCGTAACCGGTATTTCGACCTCCTGCCGTATCTCGAGGAATATCGCCGCGCAGGAAATACCTGATGGATCGGGCCCTGCTGGAGAAAAAGATTGCCTTTATCGAGACCTGCGTTCGCGAGTTAAGGAGACGCTGATTGAATCG
>SKNJ01000007.1 GCA_007120575.1 Thioalkalivibrio sp. | reverse complement strand
GCATCGAGGCCCTCGCTGGAACCGCCCGCCGGCAGCAGCACGGCCTCCGGATGCAGACTGAATTCCCAGGCCATCGGCTGCAGGCAGCGCTGGCAGGTTTGCCACAACTCGCCGGTTATGGTCCCGGAAAGTCGCAGTTCATCCAGGTTCCCCAGCGCCAGCGCAAACCGTGCATGCACCCGCAGCGGATGCCCCTCCAGGGCCTCGGCACGCAGACGCGGCAGCTCTTTTGGCTCCAGGGTACCCTCGAAATCATGGTCGCGGGCGCGGGGCTGCCAAGGGTCGATCGAGATCGGGATGCGGCTCATAAACGGTTCTTGCGAAGGGGCGCGAAATATACGCGCGCGCGGTTTTTCTGTCAAAACGAACAAAAACTTGCGGGTGTTCGCCGCGACGTCGATACTGCCGGTCACGCCCACCTTCCGGGACCGGCCCTTGATCCGCAAGCTCCTCATTGCCAACCGGGGCGAGATCGCCGTCCGCCTGATTCGGGCCTGCAACGAGCGCGGCATCACCTCGGTCGCGGTATACACCGATGCCGACCGCCATGGCCTGCACGTGAAAAAGGCCGACGAGGCACATGCCCTCGGGCCCGACTCGATGGGCGGCTACCTGAGCATCCACCGGCTGATCAGCGTGGCCCAGGCGGCCGGCTGCGACGCCGTGCATCCGGGCTACGGCTTCCTGTCGGAGAATCCCGATTTCGCCGCGGCCTGCGCCGCCCGCGGCCTGGTCTGGGTCGGACCGGAAGCCGGCGTGATCCGGCGCATGGGCGACAAGGTCGCGGCGCGCCGCGCGATGATCGACGCCGGCGTCCCGGTCACGCCCGGCTCCGAGGGCAACCTGGAAACCCTCGACGCGGCGCTGGAGACCGCCGCGGACATCGGCTACCCGATCATGCTCAAGGCCACCAACGGCGGCGGCGGACGCGGCATCCGCCTGTGCGAGGATGCCGACGCCCTGCGCCACAACTTCGAGCGGGTCCGTTCGGAGGCCACCCGCGCCTTCGGCAGTACCGAGATCTTCCTGGAAAAGGCCGTCGTCAACCCGCGCCATATCGAGGTACAGATCCTCGCCGACGCACACGGCAACGCGGTGCACCTGTTCGAGCGCGACTGCTCGATCCAGCGCCGCCACCAGAAGCTGGTCGAGATCGCCCCGTCGCCGCAGCTGACCGAGGCCCAGCGCGAGCACCTGGGCGAGCTGGCAGTGACCGCGGCGCGCGCGGTCGGCTACCGCAACGCCGGCACCGTCGAGTTCCTGATGGACGCCGACGACCGCTTTTACTTCATGGAGATGAACACACGCCTGCAGGTCGAACATCCGGTCACCGAGATGATCACCGGCGTGGATATCGTTCAGGAGCAGTTGCGCATCGCCGCCGGCGAGGCCCTGCGCTACCGCCAGGAGCAGATCACCCGGCGCGGCTATGCCATGGAATTCCGCATCAACGCGGAAGACCCGCGCAATGACTTCCTGCCCAGCTTCGGACGTATCACCCGCTATTTCGCCCCCGGCGGCCCCGGGGTGCGCACCGACGGCGCGATCTACACCGGCTACGAGATCCCGCCGCACTACGACTCGATGTGTGCCAAGCTGATCTGCTGGGCGCTGGACTGGGACGACCTGCTGGCCCGCGCCAGCCGCGCGCTGCGCGACATCGGCGTGTTCGGGGTCCGGACCACGATCCCCTACCACCTGGCGATCGTGAACCACCCCGTATTCCGTTCGGGCGTCTTCGACACCGGCTTCATCGCCGCGCACCCGGAACTGACCGACTACCCCGGCCGCCGTTCGGACCGTCACCTGGCGGTCGCGATCGCCGCCGCCCTCGCCGCCCACCACGGCCTGTAGGAAGCCCCGCCCATGGATCCGGACCGCGTTCACGTCACCGACCTCACCCTGCGCGACGGCCACCAGAGCCTGATCGCCACCCGCCTGCGCACCGAGGACATGCTTCCGATCTGTCCGCAGCTGGACGCGATCGGCTTCCACTCGCTGGAGGCCTGGGGCGGCGCGACCTTCGACGCCTGCGTGCGCTTCCTCAAGGAGGACCCGTGGGAACGCCTGCATCAACTGAAGGCGGCACTGCCCAGCACCCCGCTGCAGATGCTGCTGCGCGGGCAGAACCTGCTCGGCTACCGCCACTACGCCGACGACGTGGTGCGCGCCTTCGTGCAGCGCTCGGTCGCCGGCGGCATCGATATCATCCGCATCTTCGACGCGATCAACGACGCCCGCAATCTGCGCGGCGCGATCGAGGCGACCCGCGAGGCCGGCGCCCACGCCCAGGGCACCCTCTGCTACACCACCGGCCCGGTGCACTCCGCGGCGCAGTTCGTCGCGCTGGCGCGCGAACTGGTGGCAATGGGCGCGCAGAGCATCGCGATCAAGGACATGGCCGGACTGCTCACCCCGCAGGCCACCCACCAGCTGGTCGCCGAACTGGTCGACGCCCTGGACGTACCCGTCCACCTGCACGCGCACGCCACCGCCGGGCTGTCGGAGCTGTGCCACTGGGAGGCGATCCGCGCCGGCTGCCGGCATATCGAGACCGCCATCTCCGCGTTCGCCGGCGGCACCAGCCACCCGCCCACCGAGAGCATGGTCGCGGCCCTGGCCGGCACCCCGCACGACACCGGCCTCGACCTGGTCGCCCTGCAACAGATCGGCCTGTACTTCCACGAGATACGCAAGAAATACCGCCGCTTCGAAAGCGACTACACCGGCGTCGACACCCGGGTGCAGGTCAACCAGGTCCCCGGCGGGATGATCTCCAACCTCGCCAACCAGTTGCGCGACCAGGACGCCCTCGGCCAGTTCAATGCCGTGCTCGAGGAGATCCCGCGCATCCGCGAGGATCTTGGCTACCCGCCGCTGGTCACCCCGACCTCGCAGATCGTCGGCACCCAGGCGGTGATGAACGTACTCGCCGGCGAGCGCTACAAGACCATCACCAACGAGGTCAAGCAGTACCTCAGCGGGCATTACGGCCGCGCCCCGGGGCCGGTGAACGACATGGTGCGGCAAAAGGCGATCGGCCAGGCCGAGCCGATCGACGTACGCCCCGCCGACCTGCTGGAACCGGAGATGGACCAGCTCGCCCGCGACGTCGGCAGCCTCGCGCACGGGCCGGAGGACGTCCTCACCTGCGCCCTGTTCCCCGAGATCGGCCGCCAGTTCCTGGAACAGCGCCGCGACGGCACCCTGACCCCGGAACCGCTCCACCTGCCGGAGGCCGGCACCG
>SKNJ01000290.1 GCA_007120575.1 Thioalkalivibrio sp. | reverse complement strand
TTCCATATATATGCGAAATGTTATGTTTTGGCTGGTCTGCGCGACGGCCATCGGCATCACACCGCAGGTCGTCGCGGGCGACAAACCCGCGGTCGAGATTCGCGACATCGAGTCCGGCACGGGACCGGAGATCGTCCGACATGACACCGCGATCGTGCATTACACCGGCACGCTCGCGGACGGAGAGCAGTTCGATTCCAGCCGCGATTCCGGGCAGCCGCTGGCCCTGACCGTCGGCTCGGGCCAGACCATCCCGGGCTTTGAACAGGCGGTGACGGGCATGCGCGAGGGCGGCCGACGGGAGGTCGTGATCCCGCCGGAGCTGGCCTACGGCGAGCGCGGGGCGGGGAACATCATCCCCCCCAACGCGGCCCTGACCTTCGACCTGGAGGTCGTGGAGGTCCGGCGCGCGCCGTTCAGCGCGCTGGACAACGAGGGCCTGGCAGAAAAGGTTCGCGAGGGGGTAACCGTGGTCGACATCCGGCGCCCCGACGAATGGGCCGAAACCGGTGTAGTCGAAGGGAGCCACCGGCTGACCGCATTCGACGAGAACGGCGAGCTGGTACCCGATTTCGGCACGCGCATTACCGAACTGGTCGATGCCGAAGACGAAGTGGTGCTGATCTGCCGGGTGGGCAATCGCACCGGGGTACTGGCGCGTGCACTCGCCGAAGGGCTGAACTACTCCAACCTGTACAACGTGACTCACGGGATCATGGAATGGCTGGACGAGGACCGCCCGGTACGTCACGACTGCCCGGCCCCGGAGGACACCGTACGATGCTGACCGAACACCGCGCACAGCGGTATCGTATAGCCGCGCACGGTGGCCGGGCATTCGTCGTCTTCGCGGCGCTGACCCTGGCGCCCGCCATGGCCTCGGAAGACACTGCCAACCGGGAGGCCGTCCCACTGCCGGCACCGATCACCACATCCCATTCGCTGGAGCTGGCCGATGGCCGCCCTCTGGCCTATGCGGCCACGGTAGGCTACGTCCCGCTCGGCGAATCGGTCGATGAGCCGGACGCGCGTATCTTTACGGTCAGCTATAGCGTGGACGACCCGGCCCGCCCGGTGACCTTCCTGGTCAACGGCGGGCCCGGTGCCGCTTCGGCCTACCTGCATGTCGGCGGTCTCGGACCCCGAGTGCTGGAAACCGACGCGAACGGTCTGGCACGAACCACCCCGCCTCGTCTGGTGGACAACCCATTTACCTGGCTGGCGTTCACCGACCTGGTGTTCATCGATCCGGTCGGCACCGGTTTCAGCCGCGCGATGCAAGCGGACGCCTCAGACTATCATGCCCGCGACGCCGACCTGGCCGCGCTGGAGGAGACAATCGAGCGCTGGCTGGATCGGAATGGCCGACGCGGCGCCCCCGTGTACCTGGCAGGCGAGAGCTACGGCGGATATCGCGCGGCGGCCCTGCCGGAACGGCTGATGCGCGAATCCGGGATCAGCCTGAACGGGACCGTGCTGATCTCGCCTGCCCTCGACTATGCGCTGCTGCAACCCGGGACCGCGCGACCGATGGCATGGGCGGTACACCTGCCATCAATGACCGCGGCGGCCGCGGCCCAGGGGCGCCTGGGCGACAAACCACCCAGCCCGGAAGAGGCGGAGCGTTTTGCCCTGGGAGAATACCTGGATGGCCTGATCCACCCCGGAAAGATCGACGATGACTGGATCGCGCAGGTCGCCGCTTTCACTGGGCTGGAAACCGATCACCTGCGCGCCACCCGGGGTCGGGTGACCCTTTCCATGCCGCAACGCGGGCTCCTGCGCGACGAGGGCCGGCTGATCAGCCTGTACGACGGGGGCATCGATTCCACCGACCCGATCCCCACCCGTGGGCGGCCGAATGCCGACCCCATCCTGCACGGCCTGATTGCGCCTCTGTCCACCGCGATGCTGGACCACCTGCGCAATACCCTGGAGTGGGAGCATGGCCACCAGTACCGCTTGCTGAGCCGAGCAGTATTCTCCGGCTGGGACTGGGAGACCTCCGGTCGCGAGGGGCATTTCACCGCGATGGACGAGCTGGCCACCGCGTTGTCGCTGAACCCGCGTTTTCGCATCCTCAGCGTGCATGGCCAGGCCGACCTGGTCACACCCTACTTCGCCACCGAATGGCTGCTGGGCCAGATCGCGCATGCCGCCGGCGCTACGGCCGAGGAGCGCATTCAGGCCCTGACCTATCCCGGCGGACACATGCTCTACATGCGCGCCGATACCAACGCGGCAATGTTCGACGACGCCGCGGCCTTCTACCGCGGCGGCACACCCTGACGCCGCCGGGCCCGCGGGAGCAGCCCCCCGGCCGACCGGCTGATGCAGCCGACAGGGCCCTGGACCGGGTTTCGGTGCGGGAACACGCGGGGCCGTCAGGCGTTCGGGCCGAAGTATTCCTGATCGCCGTCCGGGTCGAAGTCGAGGCGTCGGCTGGTGCCCGGCTCGGCGGACTCTTCCGCCCCTGGCGGGGCGAGCGTCAGCCCGGCGTCGGAGGCAACATCCGCCAAGTCGCGGATCTGTTCCAGCGGTGGCAGTTCCTCCAGACGGCTCAGTCCGAGGTCGTCGAGGAAGCGGCGGGTGGTCGCGTACAGGGCCGGGCGCCCGGGCACTTCCTTGTGCCCGACGACCCGCACCCATTCGCGTTCCTGCAGGGTCCGCATAATCCCCGAGCTTACCGCGACCCCACGCACGGCCTCGATCTCGGCGCGCGTGGCCGGCTGGCGATAGGCGATGATCGCCAGCGTCTCCAGCAATGCGCGCGACAGGCGCTGCGGGCGCTCCGGCTGGGCCGCCTGCACGTTGCCGGAGTAATGCGGACGCACGCGAAAACGGTAACCACCAGCAGAACGTACGAGCTCGATCGCACGCCCCGTGTAGTGTTCCTGCAGGCGCTGCAGGGCCGTGTCCAGCAACGCCTGGTCCACCTCGCCCAGATCCGCACAGGCGGCCTTCAGATCGCGCGCCGGGACCGGCTCGGCCGCCGCGAACAGCACGGCCTCCACCGCCAGCTCCACGGCGCGCAGCAGATCGTCGGTTGCACCGTCGCCAGGGGCTACCGCCCGGGAATCGCCATCATTCATGCCTCGTCCTCCCGCACATCCGGCGCGGCACCCCGCAGACGCAGCCGGATCGGGCTGTAGGGCTCGCTCTGCCCCCACTCGACCAGACCGGCCTTGGCCAGTTCCAGAATCGCCAGAAACGATACCACTACGCCCTGGCGACCCTCGCCCGCCAGCAACAAGCCGACGAAGTCGCTAAAACGTTCGGCATCCAGTTCGTCGAGGATCAGGCTCATGCGCTCACGCACCGAGAGCTGTTCGGTCGCGATATGGTGGTGCGCGCTGAGAGTGGCACGGTGCATCACCGCGGCCAGTGCCTCCATCAGCTCGTCCAGCGATGGCGCCGGGGGTGGCGCCCCTTCCAGGGCCTCCACGCTGGCACCGGCCGCGAACAGATCGCGGTCCATGCGCGGCAGCGCGTCCAGCCGCTCGGCGGCGGTCTTGAACTGTTCGTACTCCTGCAACTGGCGGATCAGCGCCAGCCGCGGATCGTAGTCCTCGTCCGATTCCGCCTCCACGGGACGCGGCAACAGCATGCGCGACTTGATCTCGGCCAGCAGTGCCGCCATCACCAGGTATTCCCCGGCCAGTTCCAGTCGCAACGCCCGCATCACCTCGATATAGCCCATGTACTGGCGTGTGATCTCGGCGATCGGGATCGTGAGGATGTCGAGGTTCTGGCGTCGAATCAGGTACAGCAGCAGATCCAGCGGGCCCTCGAAGGACTCGAGGAAGACCTCCAGCGCGTCCGGGGGGATGTAGAGGTCGGTCGGCAGCTCGGCCACCGGCTCGCCATGCACGCGATAGACGACCTCGCCCTCTACCCCGGCCTCGGCCGTGGTCACGGCGGCAGGTTCGCTCGGGTCGTCACGCGTGGCCATGACTCATCGCAGGTAGTCCAGCCCCATCACCCGGCGCACCTCTTCCAGAGTCTCGCGCGCCTCCTCGCGCGCGGCCTCGGAGCCCTCGACGATAATCGAGCGCACCAGCGCGGGATCCGCCGCATATTCCCGCGCGCGTTCCTGGATCGGCTCCAGCTCCGCCTGGATCGCCTCGATCAGGGGCCGCTTGCAGTCCACGCAGCCGATGCCGGCGGTGCGGCAACCCTGGTCGAGTTCCGCGCGCGTGTCCTCGGCGGTATAGACCTTGTGCAAATCCCAGACCGGACACTTCTCCGGATCGCCCGGGTCGGTGCGACGCACCCGGGCCGGATCGGTCGGCATGGTACGAATCAGGCTGTCCACCTCCTTCGGCTCGGTGCGCAGGCTGATGGTGTTGCCGTAGCTCTTGGACATCTTGCGACCGTCGAGCCCCGGCATCTTCGCGTCGGGGGTCAGGCGCGGCTGCGGCTCCGGCAGGATGATCTTGCCACCTCCCTCGAGATAGCCGAACAGGCGTTCCTGATCGCCCAGTGACAGATTCTGTTGTGCCTCCAGCATCGCGCGGGCCACATCGAGGGCCTCTTCCTCGCCCTGTTCCTGGTAACGCTTGCGCAGGTCGCGGTAACGCTTGGCGTTCTTCTTGCCCATCTTGTCGATCGCAGCCTCGGCCTTCTCCGAGAAGCCCGGTTCGCGACCGTAGAGGTGATTGAAGCGCCGCGCGATCTCGCGCGTAACCTCCAGATGCGAGACCTGGTCCTCACCGACCGGAACCATCGCCGCGCGATACGCCAGCACATCGGCGCTCTGCAGGACCGGATAGCCAAGGAAACCGTAGGTCGCCAGATCCTTCTCGCGTAGCTGCTCCTGCTGGTCCTTGTAGGTCGGCACCCGCTCCAGCCACCCGAGCGGGGTGATCATCGACAGCAGCAAGTGCAGCTCGGCGTGCTCCGGCACGCGCGACTGCACGAAAAGCGTGGCGGACCCCGGGCTGACCCCGGCCGCCAGCCAATCGATCACCATCTCGGTCACGTGCTGCGCGAGATCGCCCGGATCCTCGTAGTGGGTGGTCAGCGCATGCCAGTCGGCGACGAAAAAAAAGCACTCGTAGTTGTGCTGCAACTCGATCCAGTTCTTCAGCACGCCGTGGTAGTGGCCCAGATGCAGGCGCCCGGTCGGGCGCATGCCGGAGATCACGCGCTGGTTGGTACCCTGATTGCTGCTCACGGACTTGGTCCCTTCCCTTCGAGCTTGAAAAGTGTGTGTGTGTCGGGAACCCTCGTGGCCCCAGCCTCAGAACATCCCGCCGGCCAGCGCGAACAGGGTCGCCATCAGCGCCGCCGTGCGGTCCTCGCCGTTAACCCGTACCCGTCCGGCCTCGACCTCGAGATGCCCGCGCCATTGCCGGGCCTCGTCATCCCGATGCAGCCAGCCCTGCGCGGCCGCGGACTGAAGCCATGCATCGAGCCCCAGTTCGGGCCAGGCGCGCGCGACGGCGTCCGCCCATTCCAGCCCGAGGCCCACGCGCATGTCCAGTGCGAGGGTCTCCAGCGGGCGGGTCGCGAAATCCTGCCGGGTACCCCGCAGGCCGAACTCCGAGTCCAGCACCACCTGCTGCGCGGGTACCTCGTTGAGCGACAAGTGCAGCGTCAGTGCCGGACGGTCCTCGATCATCCCCTGCAGGGCTTCCGCCACGCTGGCGCCGATCAGGGCGTTGCGCTGGTCGGGCGCCAGCGCGCGATCCTCCAGGGCCTGCACTTGCGCGATCAGGTCCACCAGGGTGGCGCGGTGCCAGCGCAGCATCCCGGTGCGCAGATCCAGCGCCTGCAGCGCAAGCACCTCGTCGCTCCCCCTCCGCAAGCGCGCCGTGTCGAGCTGCAGCCGTGCATGACTGTCCATCAGTTCCGCATGGGTAGATTGCAGGAAATCCATGCGCGGACGTTGCAACTCCAGTACGCCATCCCCTGCGGTCAGTACGGCCCGTGCGGCACCCAGCCCGCCCTCGTAGTCCGGAAGCAACCCGAAAACCCCGTCCGGGTCGGCCTTGAATACAGTCACGTAGCGTGCCTGCTCGAGACGCAAATCCGTGTGCCGATCCGACAGGCGCAGGTCGGGCAGATCCAGGCTCAGCAGGATCTGCTCCGCCGACCAGGCAAACCGTCCCTGTCCCGGGCCCAGCTCCAGCCACACCGGATCCGCACTGCCCAGGTGCTCCGCGAACTCCGGGACCGTGGCGAGGTCCAGGCGCAGCGCATCAAACGCCGCGCGCGCAGTCACCCCGCCGGTGAGTCCGCTGCGGGTGTGCACCTGCAGATCCAGCGAACGCAACAGGTGCGGGATCGGGGACCCCGGGGGCGCCTCCAGCGCGTCCAGATCCACAAACGAATCCCCGCGCGCGCCCAGCAGACCATGGCGAACCCGGTGAGACATTTCGAGCACGAAGCGCTGGCCGCCGTCCTCGATAACCAGACGACTGCGCCCGGTGGCACCCAGGTAGCCGCGCTCGTATTCCAGCATCTGGTGGCGCAGCTCGGCACTGCCCAGGCGCACCTCGTGCGCCTCGGTCACCGTACTCGCAACCTGCATACCGACCATCAGCGGCCAGGCCGCGACCACCACCAGCAGCAAACCCCCGACGATACCCCACTTACGCATATTCACTCCCCACGCGCCGCGCCCGGCCACTCTCCTGCCCGTCAGTGTAGTACGAGGTACCCGACCGGGTGACGCAGCACACCGGCAGCCTGTCAGATACAGGACCGATCTGCGGCGCGTGACGATCGCCCGAATCCGCCATGCCGCTAGGAGCCTGTCGGATTTGGGCGATCGTCACGAGCGTGGTGGGAGAGTGAGACCATTTTTTCGGTCGCTCGAGGCGCATAGTGGGAACTATGTAACGAGAGAGAGCGGAAAAAGGGGTCGCTCTCCCACACGCGCAGCAGATCCGTCCCAAATCCGACAGACTCCTAGTCGTCAAGAAATGCCACATCGCCCAGTCCGTGGCGCACCACGTCCACGCTGTCGCCGGTCAGATCGAGCACCGTGGTCGCCTGCATGGTCCCGGCCCCGCCATCCACGACCCGGTCCACCACATGATCCAGGCGCTCGGCGATCTCCCAGGCCTCGGTCAGTGGCTCGTCGTCACCAGGCAATTGCAGGGTCGCGGACATCAGCGGCGAACCCAGCTCCTCCAGCACGGCTGCAACGATGCGGCTGTCCGGGACGCGCAACCCGATGGTGCGCCGCTTGGGATGTTGCAGACGGCGCGGAACCTCCCGCGTCGCGGGCAGGATAAAGGTGTACGGCCCCGGGGTCAGGGCCTTCATCAGGCGAAACGCGGTGTTGTCCACCTTCGCATACACGCCCAGCTCGGACAGGTCCCGGCAGAGAAGCGTCAAATGGTGAGTCTCGTCCACTTCGCGAATCCGCCGAATGCGGTCCGCCCCGGTCTTGTCGCCGGGCAGACAGGCCAGCGCATAGCAGGCATCGGTCGGCAGCGCGATCACCGCACCTTCGCGCAACTGATCGACGACCTGACGGATCAGGCGCGGCTGCGGATTCTCGGGGTGGACGACGATCGGGTTCATATGTGGCGGATACGGGTCGGCAAAGGCGCGCAGTGTAGCGCAATCGCCGGGCCCATTGCCTGCCCCGGGCACCCACGCAAATCGATCACACATCGGCTCCGCCCCGCCCTCGTCATCCTGACTGTGGAGCAAACATGCACACCCGGCCCCGGACCTGCCGCTCCAGCAACGGAGGTCGTGGCAAGGTTAGAATCTCCTGATCGCTACCGGAGGCCACCATGCTGTACATGATTCAGGGCGACGACGCCCCCGACTCGCTGGACGCTCGGCTCGCTGCCCGCCCCGAACACCTCGCCCGGCTGCAGGCCCTGCGCGATGCCGGGCGCCTGATTCTGGCCGGACCCTGCCCCGCTATCGACAGCCCCGACCCGGGGCCCGCCGGGTTCAGCGGCAGCCTGATCGTCGCCGAGTTCCCGTCGCTGGAGGCCGCGCACGAATGGGCTGACGCCGACCCCTACGTGACCGCCGGCGTCTACGCATCGGTGGATGTCCGCCCGTTCCGGCAGGTGTTCTGATGTCGGGCCGGCGCGGATGGCAAAATCTCGCGGCCGCGACCGTGCTGGCCAGTGGCCTGCTGGCCTGCACCCCCGGCGGCGAGACGGAAGCCGAGGCCGATGCGACGGCGCCGTCGGACCCGGTGGCCGGTGAGGTCGTCGCGCGGGTCAATGGCCAGCCGATCACCCGCGCGGAACTGATGACCTACGCCGGGATGGACGACGACCCCGGGATTCCCGGCGAGGGCGGGCTGCTCGACGAGCTTGTCAGCCTGGAGCTGATGCGCCAGGAGGCCCGGGCCCGCGGAATCGACCGCGAGGAAGAGACCCGCAGGATTCTGCGGATGATCGAGACCAACCTGCTGGCCTCGCGGCTGATTGAACGGGTCACGTCCGAACTCGAACTGACCCGCGCGGACCTGCGCGACGAATACCAGCGCCAGATCGAGCTGCTGCGCGGCACCGAGTACCGGGCGCGACACATCCTGGTGGACGACGCGGCCGGCGCCCGCGAACTCGTGGAGCGCCTGGACCAGGGCGCGGACTTCGCCGAACTGGCCGAAACGTATTCCATCGATCCGGGCTCCGCCGCGAGTGGCGGGGATCTGGGCTGGTTTGCTCCGGAGCAGATGGTCCCCGCGTTCAGCGAGGCGACCATTGCGCTGGCGCCGGGCGAAACCACCGCAGAACCGGTCGAAAGCCGCTTTGGCTGGCATATCATCCGCCTGGAAGATACCCGCGAGGCCGAGGTCCCGGAATTCGACGCAGTACGGAGGGAGCTGGTCGAGATCCTGGAGACCCGCGCCATCCGCGACTTCATCGAGCAGCTGCGCGCCGACGCGACCATCGACACCCCTGGCCAGCCGCGCGACTGACCATCACTCAGACTTGTGCGGCCTCGGGCGCCTCATGCTAGCCGCCGAGGGCAGGTGGTGGCCGCCACAGGCTCTCGCGTTCAGGAAACACTGATTCATGTACACGCTCGCGCTCGAGTCGCTTTTGCGTGCGAACAAGGCGCAGTGACTGCCGTGCCGTCATTCTGCACAAGGGAGCCGCAACGCCGTTCCCGCGCCCGTTGTTGATCGACAACGGGCGGCCGAGCCCCGTCTTTTAACAGCTTGTGGGGTTGGCACCCCAGGTTCCCCGATCCTGCGTTGCGCCCCGAATCCATAAAAAACGGGCGAGTAGAAGCACTACCCGCTGCGCACCGCGCCTTGTCCCGGAAAACCTGGGGTGCCAACGCGAGCGTGTACATGAATCATGTGTTTCCTTAACGGTGGCTCCGTTCCGGCCGCATGCCTGGTGGTGGCAGGCAGCCGGGGCACAACCACCGCAATCACTAACGCCCGGATCTCGGACAAGAAGCTGCGCGCGACACAGTGTGCATACCGTGAATACGAGAGCATTGGCTCAATGGGGATGGAGAGGGACGCCAACCCCGGATGACCCCGCCGCCGGACGATCGCGCATCACAACCCGGCGCGCCTCCGCCTGCAGTACCAGACGACCCCCATCGGCAAACTCCAGCATCACCGGGATACGCTCCCCCTCCACCAGCGGCCGGTGCACCCCAATGAACATCAAATGCAACCCGCCCGGCTCCAGGGCAAGGTTGTCGCCGGCGGGAAGGTCCATTCCAACGACCTCGCGCATTCGCATCACGCCATCGTCATGCACATGCTCATGCAACTCGATCACCTCCGCGATCGCGGCCGACGCGGCTACCACACGACGATCCCGGCTACTCGTGTTGCGCAACTGCAGATACCCTGCGGTCATGCTGCCCGGTATCATTCGCACCCACGGGTCCCCAACCAATTCAACACCGACAGGACACTCGCATGGCTCACCCGCTGCGCTCGGCGCGACCACCGTCCCGATCATCAGTGTGCCGGCCAGCACCAGGGCGGCCCGGACCTTTGCGCGCCCATTGATATCCACCATCCCTTGCCTCGAATTCAGAAAACTTTAATATTGCACCGAACGCACCGCCGGGACCACACCGCAGCGCCCAGCCACCGGACACGGCTAGGAGCCTGTCGGATTTGGGCGATCGTCGCGAGTGTGGGGCAGGAGAGTAAGACCATTTTTCCGGCCTCGCGAGGCGCATAGTGGGAACTATGTAAAGTAGCGAGAGCGGAAAAAGGGGCCGCTCTCCCGCACGCGCAGCCGATCAGTCCCAAATCCGACAGACTCCTAGGCCATCCCCCGGTTCCGGGACCGACACCGGGCCACACAGGAACGCAGCCGGGAACCTCGCCGCCGAGGACCGCTCAAAACGCGGGTAACACCCACCCGGGGCGCGCCGCGCCAAACGATCTGACAGAGAGCCTCCATGCCGCGCGCCCTTCGCCGCTCCATCCTTCCCGTCTTGATCCTGGCCCTGGCCGTGGCGGGCTTCATGGTACTGCGCGCGACCGGGCCGGAGGCGCCCCCACCGGAGGCCAGCGAGCGCACCTGGCCGGTCCGCGGAATCGTCGCCAAACCCGGCGTCCACCGACCGGATGTCCTGCTGAACGGGCGCAGCCAGTCGGCGCAGACGGCCCGGCTGCGTGCCGCGGTGGAGGGCGAAATCGAGGCGGTCCCGGCGCGAGAGGGACAGCGCGTCGAGGCCGGGGAGACCCTGATCCGTATCGATCGCAACGAGGCACGCCTGCGCCTGGACCAGCGCGAGGCCGAACGCCGCGAACTGGAAGGCGCGCTGGAAAGCGAACGCCTGCGCGCCCGTTTCGACCGCGAGGCCCTGCAACGCGAACGCGAACTGCTGATGATCGCCGAGCGCGGACTGCAGCGCGCCCGGGACCTGCGCGATCGTCAGCTGGGTTCTGAATCCGACGTGGATGCCGCGCACGAACGCCTGCAGCAGGCCCACCTCACGCTGGTGAATCGCGAGCAGGCGGTAGCCGATGCCCCGATGCGCCTGGCGCAGGCCGAGGCACGCCTGGCGCGGACCCGGGCCGCCGAAGAGCAGGCCCGTATCGACCTGGATCGCACGGATGTTCGCGCCCCCTTCGCTGCCCGGATCGTCGAGGTCGAGGTCGCCACGGGCGAACGCGTTCGCATGGGGGATGCCCTGCTGCGCCTGTTCGCGCTGGACGACCTGGAGGTCCGCGCCAGCATCCCCGAAGCCTTCCTGCCGCGTATCGACGGGCTGCTACGGGGCGGTGTCCACCTGCCGGCCCGAGCCACGGTCGGCGGCCACGAGATCGAGACCGAACTGGCGCGCCTGGAGGGCGAGACCCGCACCGGAGACGCCGGGATGCGCGGGGTCTTCGAGGTGCGTTCCGGAGGCGAGCGCCTGCCCCTGAACCGCTTTGTTGAGCTGCGCCTCGAACTGCCCGAGGAGCCCGACAGCCTGGCGGTGCCTTTCGAGGCACTGTTTGGTCGCGACCGGGTATTCCGCGTGGTCGACGGGCGCCTGGAGTCGCTGCAGGTCGAGCGCCTCGGCGATTTCATCGACGCGGACGGCAACACCCTGGCCCTGATCCGCAGCGACGCCATTCGCGCCGGCGACACCCTGATCGCCACGCGCCTGCCGAATGCCGTGGATGGCCTGCGGGTCGAGGTTGAAGAACGGGATTCCGGTCGATGAGCGAATCGGAGACCGGCAGCGCGCCGGAACCCGGGCAGCCCATGCCCGGTGGCGGCGCGCAGGAGCATGACGGGCCTCCACGCGGCCCGATCCAGCTGTTCCTGGAACATCGCCTCGCCGCCAATCTGCTGATTGCACTGATGCTGCTGGCCGGGGCCTTTGCCCTGACCCAGCTGAATACCCAGTTCTTCCCCAACTTCGAGCTCGACTTCGTCACCGTCGAGGTGCCCTGGACGGGGGCCAGCGCGGAGGATGTCGAGCGCGCCATCGTCGACCCGCTGGAGCAGGACCTGCGCACCGTCGACGGGCTGCGCAACATGACCTCGACCTCGGCACTGGGCATCGGCGTGGTCACCA
>SKNJ01000247.1 GCA_007120575.1 Thioalkalivibrio sp. | reverse complement strand
TGCCGACCGGCTTGGCCTGCGTGAGCGAAGCGGCCGTAGATTTTAGCAGGGCCCACAGCGAGCGGCGATTTTTCTTTTTGGTACTTTTTCTTTTGATCGCCAAAAGAAAAAGTACAACCAAGGGAAAAGGAAGAAACAGGAAAGCACAAGGAGGCGGGAAAGCAGAAAGCCAAAAGCCAAAACCCAAAAGCCAACGGTCAACAGCCAAAACCCAACAGCCAACAGCCAAAAGCCAACAGCCAACAGCCAAAAGCCAAAAACCAAAAGCCAAAAACCTACTCGTACCTCAGCGATATGGAAGGGTTGATCGAGGCCGTACGGATCACACGGTAGCTGATGCTGCCCAGGGCGATCACCGCAGCGATCACAAAACCCAGCAGGAAATCCTGCGGCTGCATGCTGATGCGGTAATGATAGTTCTGCAGCCAGTTCCCTGCAACCCAGTAGGTCAGCGGCCAGGCCAACAGTGTGGCCAGGCCCACCAACGACATGACCTCCTTGCTCACCATCAGCCAAATGCTGATTACACCGGCACCAAACGTCTTGCGGATCCCGATTTCCTTGATGCGTTGCTGCAACGAAAACGCCGTAAGGCCATACAACCCCATGGTGGCAATGAATATGGCCAGCAGGGTGAAGATAACGGACAACTGTGCGTTTTGTTCCTCTTCCCTGTAAAGACGATTAAAGTCCTCATCCAAAAAGAAATACATCATCGGCTGATGGGTTGAAAAGGATCCCCAGAGGGCTTCCGTTTCTTCCAGAACCCGTCTGAGCATATGCGGCTCATACCGGATGCTGACATATCCCCAATGAACATCATCGTTTTTGAATACTACGATGGCCGGACTGATGTCCAGTCGCAAGGACTCGAAGTGATAGTCGCGGAGCAGCCCGATCACCGGATAGCCGGGAGGGCCATACCCAAGGTTGATCACCCGGCTGTCCAGGGCTTCCTCCAGGCCCATAATATGTGCCGCACGCTCGTTGATGAGGCAGGCATCGCGATCCGTTCTGTTTTCCGGATCAAAGTAACGGCCGGCGGCCAGTTCTATGCCGTAGGTTTCCAGGAAATCATAATCCGCAAAAGTGGTCTGCAGCAAAAAGGTCTCATCGCTTCGGCCGGGAAGGGTATATCCGTTGAAATTATATGACCTGCCGGGCACTGCCGTTGAAGACGACACGGATACCACACCCGGGATCCCCTGCAATTCCGTTTTAAAGGCATCAACCTGGGCACCAAGAACATAGGCCCTTCTCAGCACCAGCACATTTTCCTTGTCAAAACCCAGGTCCTTATGGATCATGTAATTAAGCTGACGGTACATGATCACGGAACCGGTGATGAGCATGATGGAAATGACGAACTGCATCACCGCAAGCGCCATACGGAATCTGCTGTTTTGCTTGCCGTAGTTTTTCCCTTTCAGCACGGCAGCCGGTTGGAACGAAGACAGGTAAAAAGCCGGGTAAACCCCAGCGAACAAGCCCACGGCAAAAACAAGCAAAAGCAGGGAGGGAAAGACATACCATGAATCCATGCCGGATAGCGACAGGTGGAGCGAAAGCAGGTTGTTGAAATACGGAAGGGCGATCTCCACCAGGGAAATGGCCAGCAGCATGGACACAAAAGCCAGGACAAGGGTTTCGGTGATGAACTGCCGCACAAGCATCGCCCTGGAGGATCCCACCACCTTTTTCATCCCCACCTCCCTGGCGCGCCTGCTGGCCTGCGCGGTCGACAGGTTCATGAAGTTAATGGAAGCGATCACAAGGATCAGCACCCCGATGGAGCCGAATATCCAGAGGTATTTCGGATCATTGGGCGGGCGGTGATCCGATTCAACGGAAGGATCCAGATGAACTCCCGTCAATGGCTGCATGAAAAAATTATAGGAATTGCCCGCATTCAGGAAATCTTCCATGCTAATCCCCATGAATTCGCGGATCATTGGCCCGATGTACTTCACGATCAGACCGTCAAAGCGATCCCTGACCATCTCAGGGTCCGCCCCAGGGTGGAGTTTCAGGTAGGTGAACAAGTTGTTGGACAGCCAGTTGTCTTCGGTTACCCAATCATGTGAAGTTAACGACGCCAGCATCCCGGCCCTGAAGTGGGTATTATCAGGGATGTCGGCCATTACGCCCGTAACCCGGAAATGCTCCTCCATATTCCCGGCCCTGAGCAGTTTGTCCATTGGATCCTCGTCTCCGAACAACCGCCGGGCCGCGGTTTCTGTCAGGATTACCGAATTCGGTTCGGTCAGCGCCGTTTGCTCATTCCCGCGAAGCAGGGGGATGGAGAAAAAATCAAAAAACGTGGAATCGACCATCGCCAGGTGATCCTCGGTATAGTACCTGTCTTCGATCTGAATGACGGTTTCATCCCAGATATACATCCGCAGAACGTTTTCCACCTCCGGAAACTCCGCGGCCATGGCAGGACCGATCGGAGGCGCTGTATACGCCATGCGGCTTTCCTGACCGGAAAACCGTCCATGGATCCCAAGGCGGTATATCTGATCGCGGTGTTCATTGTATTTGTCGTAGCTGAGTTCATGGATAATGAACAACGCGATGACCAGGCTGCAGGCCATGCCGATGGCCAGGCCCAGTATATTGATGGCCACGTAGCCGCCCTGCCTTTTGAGGGTGCGGAAGCTGAATTTGATCAAATGTCGTGTCAAGGTCCTAAGTTTGTTTTCGAATTTAAAACAAAGATGTCAAAAACAGCACCAAACCGTTTATATACCTGTCCTGTTGCGCATTGATGCATATACACCATGAGCAAACTGTCCGGCTGCGAACAAATTTATGTACGCATGCGGACAGAAGAAGGTAGTAGGTAGTAGGTAGTAGGTAGTAGGTAGTAGGTAGGAAGAAGAACGTTGAAGAGTTAAAGAGTTGAAGAGTTGAAGAGTTGAAGAGTTGAAAAGTTTAAAAGTTTAGAAGACGGAAGACAGAGGACAGAAGACAGAAGACAGAAGACAGAAGACAGAAGACAGAAGACCAATACCCAACAGCCAATAGCCAACAGCCAAAACCTAAAAGCCAACAGCCAACAGCCAAAAGCCAACAGCCAAAATCCAAAACCCAACAGCCAACAGCCAACAGCCAAAAGCCAATACCCAACAGCCAACAGCCAACAGCCAACAGCCAACAAAAAAAAAGCCCCACCCGTGTTGAAGGGATGGGGCCGTAAGATTCCGGCGACGACATACTCTCCCAGGTCTTACCCCAGTACCATCTGCGCGGGCAGGCTTAACGACT
>SKNJ01000164.1 GCA_007120575.1 Thioalkalivibrio sp. | reverse complement strand
TACATTGTGTCAATGGGCGGTCGGTGCCGGTGAGGAGTTCTATTCTTGCAGGGGCGTCTTCCGTGTGGGGGCATCACATCGATCGTCGGGTTGCCTGGAACAGGACGGGCCCGGCGGCGAGCAAGGGGGTTGTAATGGGCAATGGTTCCAGCAAGGGCAACGATCTGGTGGCAAGGCTGTCCGCGGCGTTCGAGCGGGATGCGTGGATCAACCTGCACCGCTATCCGGTAAAGATCCGTGCGGTGGATGGCCGGGTGGCCCTGGAGGGTACCCTGGAGAATGTCGCGGCGAAGCGGCGGGCCCTGGCCCTGGCGCACCAGATCGTCGGCGATGGCGGGCTGATCGATGACCACCTGCGTCGTGACCCGAAGGAGCGCATGGGCGATCGGCAGTTGCGCAACGAGGTGGTGCAGCGTCTGGCGACTGAATCGGTGTTCGCGCGCTACACCCTGGGTTCGCATACCGGGGACAAGTTCGAGGTGGTGCACGATGGCGGCCCGGATTCCTATCAGATGGAGGTCTGGGTGGATGCGGGTGCGGTCACGCTCAACGGCGTGGTGGAGAGCCTGTCGCATCGGCGGCTGGCCGAGTCTCTGGTCTGGTGGGCGCATGGCTGCGAGACGGTGGACAACCAGCTCGCGATCACCCCGCCGCAGGAGGACGCGGACGACGAGATTACCGATGCCGTGCGTATCGTGCTGGAGAAGGATCCGGCCGTGCATGCGGAACAACTGCGGGTGGGCACGGCCGCGGCGGTCGTGCACCTGGACGGGCTGGTCGCGACCACTGCGGAACGCCAGGCCGCGGTGCTGGACGCCTGGTCCGTGGAGGGCGTCTGGAACGTGGTCGACCGCATCGAGGTGCGCGTCTGACGTGCCTGCCCCGAACAAGGGGGCTCGCCCTGGCGATTTCCTGAACCACCTCCGATGCGGTACGCGATACTCCGGATCCGTTTCCGGACCGCGCGACGAGTCTTGCCGAGCGTGCGCGCGGCGGATGAATAACGGGTAGATTCGGGGTTTTTGCATGGGCCGAGGGGAGGCCAATGTCGGGTAGGTTGCTGCGTCGCCACCCGCTGGCGGTGATTGTCCTGGCGCAACTGTTCGGGACCTCGCTGTGGTTCAGCGTGAACGGGGTCGGGTTGTCGCTGGAGCGGGCGCTGGGCTGGACACCGGTGGAGATCGGCTGGCTCACCATGGCGACCCAGCTCGGGTTCATCATCGGCACGCTGGTGGTCGCTGCGACCGGGTTGGCGGACCAGGTTCGCGCGAGCCGCCTGTTCGCGATCTCGGCGGTCCTGGGTGCCGTAGCGAATGCGGCATTCGTGCTGGTCGCCGGTGTCTGGGAACTGGCGCTGATCGCGCGCATGCTGACCGGGCTGTGCCTGGCGGGGGTGTATCCGCTGGGCATGAAGCTGGTGATCAGCTGGACGCCGCAGTACAGGGGCTGGGCGCTGTCCTGGTTGCTGGGCATGCTGACACTCGGCACGGCGCTGCCGCATCTGCTGCGCGGCGCAACCCTGGACCTTGCCTGGCCGGTGCCGGTGCTGCTGGCGTCGACCCTGGCGTTGCTTGCGGCCCTGACCGTTGCCCGGTTGGGGGATGGGCCGCATCTGCCGGTGGCAGGCCGCACGCCCGGGCTCGGGAAGGGGTTCCGGGCGTTGCGGGTGCGCGAGTTTCGGGCGGTGGCGGGGGGGTATTTCGGGCATTGCTGGGAGTTGTATGCGTTCTGGACCCTGGTGCCCCTGCTGGCGGCGCGCGAGCTCGGCCGGCTGGCGATGGACGACGCACTGGTGCCGTGGGTTGCATTTGGCGTGATTGGACTGGGACTGGCCGGCTGCGTCTGGGGTGGTCGTCTCAGTCGGCGTCTGGGCAGCCTGCGCGTTGCCCGGGTGGCGCTGGGTGCCTCCGGGCTGGCCTGTCTGCTGTATCCGCTGCTGGCGGGGGCCAGCGCCTGGCTGCTGCTGGCGCTGATGGCGGTCTGGGGTCTGGCGGTGATTGCCGATTCCCCCCAGTTCTCGGCCCTGGCGGCGGACAGCGCGCCGGTGGACGGAGTCGGGTCGGCCCTCAGCGTGATGAACGCGGTCGGCTTTGCCCTGACCCTGCCCTCGATTCTTCTGACGGCCTGGCTCTGGCATGATCTGGGACTGTGGGTCTTGTGGTTGCTGTTGCCGGGGCCCCTGCTGGGGTTGTGGTCGCTGGCTCGGTTGTCCGGTCCGAAGCCGGTGACGGATGCGGGATGACCCCCGTGCAATCCCAATGCAGATCAAGAAAACGGATGCAGCTTTGCGGCATGCTGCATCGGGAGTCGCGGCCGCATTCCCGGCGCGAGCCGGCCAGGGCGCGCGACAAGCACTTGCAACCATCGCAACGAGGGAGGCCGAGGCATGCCCGATCGCAGCATCACGGGGAACGAGATCATCCTGGAGCCCCATGACACCATCCAGTCCCGAACCGATACCCGTGGGGTGATTAACTTTGCCAATGCGACCATGGTGCGCATCTCGGGTTACAGCCGCGAAGAACTGATCGGCGCGCCGCACAGCATCCTGCGGCATCCGCACATGCCCCGGGGGGTGTTCTATGCGATGTGGCAGATCATCAGCGCCGGTGACGAGTTCTTCGGTTTTGTGAACAATCGGTCGAAGAGCGGCGACAACTACTGGGTGTTTACCCGGGTGGCGCCGCGCATGGATGCCGCCGGCGAGATCACCGCCTACAGTTCGGTGCGAGTGCGTCCGCGCCGCGATGCAGTGGCCGAGTGGTCGCGGATCTACGCGGACATCCTGGCGGTCGAGCAGGCGCTGCCGCGCGACGAGCAGGTGGCGGCCGGTTATCAGGCCTTGCTTCGGTTCCTGAAAAAGCGTGGTTTCGGCAATCTGACCGATTGCGTGATGAAGTACGTCTGACGCGAGGGCGTTCAGGCGGTCGGTGGATCCAGGCTGACCAGGCGGTCGCGACCGCCTTGCTTGGCGCGATAAAGGCGTTCGTCGGCCAGGTTGATGATACGCTCCGGGGTCAGCTCGCCGGGTGCGAATTCCACGGAACGCGCAATGCCCGCGCTGACCGTGAGGGGCAGGGTCTGGCCCTCGTAGGCGAAGCGTGCCTGGCGCACGCTTTCCAGCAGGCGCTCCATCGCCGTCACGGCCTCCTCGCGACTGGCGTCCAGCAGCACCACCACGAATTCCTCACCGCCGAACCGTGCGACGAGGTCGAATGCGCGATGCTCCTGGCGCAGCAATGCGGCGAATTCGCGCAGGATGTGATCGCCGGCGAGATGTCCGTGGCTATCGTTGAGCTGCTTGAAGAAGTCGATGTCGATCATCGCCAGGGCAAAAGCGCGACCGTGGCGGCGGTACTCCTCGCTAAGCCCCTGCAGGCGCTGCATCAGGTAACGCCGGTTGTGCAGGCCGGTGAGCGAGTCGGTCAGGCTCAGTTCGCGTAGTCGCTGTTCGAGCAGGTTTTTTTGCAGCGCTTCGGAGAAAAGGTTGCCCAGCACGGTGAGCAGGTCCGCCTGGTCACCACGCCATTCCCGGCGTCGCAAGGAGTCGAAACCGAGAAAGCCGGTTACGCGGATGCCGTTCGACACCGGTACGCAATACATTGACTGCACCCCTTCCCGACGCAGGCGTTCGCGCTCCGGTGCCGCGGATTCGGGCAGGGCCTCCACGTCCGGGATGACCAGGTTGCGTTGTTCCCCGAGCATCGCGCGCATCTGTTCCTGCCACCACGGGAATGCGGTCAGATCGACGTTCTGCGAGTCCCGAATTACCGACGCCACGCCGGGCGCGCACCATTCGTGGGTGTTACGCATGCTGTTGCCGTCGTCGTCGAGGTGGAACAGGTAGCTGCGATCGACGGCGAAGAACTCTCCGATCGCGGTGAGCGCGTTGTCGATCACGTTGTCGATGGTGTCGACATCGGCCACCACGAAATCCGACGACAGCCGCGCCAGCAATTCGTTGAAGCGTGCGCGGAACTGGAGTTCGTCTTCCAGCAGGTGGCGCGTGGTGGTGTCGTGGGCAATGCCCACGAAGGCGGTCACCCGCCCGGCCTCGTCGATTACGGGGGCCCCGTTGGTGGTGTGCCAGCGCCACTCGCCATGGTAGTCCCGGATGCGGTACTCGACGCCGGCATCTTTCCGCCCGGCCGCGAACACCTGCTGCTGGAAGCCCTGGCAGGCAGGCACATCGTCCGGGTGCAGGAAACTGACGATTGGGTGGCCGAGCACCTGATCCATGGGGTGCCCCAGGATCTCGGTCCAGTTGGGCGAGACGTAGTCGAGAATGCCGTCCGGGGTGAGGGTGTAGATGATGTCGTTGACGTGCTCGACCAGGTTCCGATACTTGGCCTCGTTCGTGCGGAGTTGTTCCTCCAGCAGCTTGCGCTCGGTAAGGTCGTACAGCGTGCCGATAGTCGCGACCCCGTCGCGCAAATGCGCCCGTTCCGCGGACAGCTCGATCCAGCGAGTCTCGCCCTCGGCGGTAAGCACCTTCACCTCGTAATGGCTGGGTACCTCCTTGCCGGCCAGGCGATCCCGGGCGCGCTGCGCCACCATGGCACGATCTTCCGGGTGGACGAATTCGTAGAACGGACGGCTCTGCAACTCCGCCTCGGAGACGCCGATGATTCGGGCCATCGTCGGGTTGACCGCGATGAAACGATCACCACGCAGGATGAAGATGCCGGCCGCCGCATTGTCGCTGAGGGCACGGAAAAGCTCGCGCTCGTCCTCGAGTTCGGCAGTTCGTGTCCGCACGCGAGCGGCAAGCTGGCGGCGCTGACGCAGCAGGAGCAGGCTGTAGCCGAGCAGCCCTAGTACTACCACCGCGATCAGTAGCGGTACTAGCCACTCCGGCAAGGTCTCGACCGTCTCGCTGCGCATCCAGCGTTGCGTGATACGGCGCAATTCCTCCTCGTCGATGCGCGCCAGCGCGGTGTTGATGACCTCGAGTTGCGCGCTGTCCTCGTGGAGGACGGCGACGCGCAGGGGTCGCTCGTAGAGCCGCTCGACAGGATGGAAGGACTCGGGGGCCGCGTGTCGGTCCAGCAGGTACATCGCCACCGGATAGTCGGCCACGAAGGCCTGGATCTCGCCGGCCACCGCGGCCTGGACCATGACTTCGTTATTGCGAAACGGGCGCAGCCGGACCCCGGGGTGGCGGGTTTCCATGAATTCGCGTTCGAAACTCCCGGCAGTGACGCCGACCGGCGTGGCCTCGAGTTCCTCCATGCGCGTAATCGGCGCGCCGGTGCGCACGAACAGCAGGGTACTCAGGGGCAGAATCGGGTCGCTGAATGCCAGAAAATGCGCGCGCTCGGGGGATTCGAGCAGTCCACCGTGCACGTCCGCCTCGCGCCGGCGCACCTGCTCGATGGTCTCTGGCCAGTCGACCAGGCGGAATTCGACGGGGCGTTCCAGTTCCTCCGCGATGCGTTCCCAGAGGTCGATCAGCACCCCGCGCGGGCGGCCCTGGACATCCTCGAAAGCAAACGGCGGCCAGGCGTGATCCTGGCTGACAATCAGGGGGCCCGGCTCGATCTCGTCGCCGGCCTCGGCCATCGGCGCGGCCAGGCATGCGGCAAGCAGCAGGCACAGGCCCGCAGCGAAGGCCTGGGCAAAGCGTGTCATTGCCCGGGCGGCCGGGCCGTGTTCGGCGGGCAGGTCGCCGGGGCGGACGCGACCGGGGAGGGGGCCCGGACCCGCCGTGTACTGGCTCGGCATGCGCGTGTCTGTCTCCCGGGGGCGGACGGTATTTGGCCCATCAGTAATCAGCCCATTATCGGCTTCCGTCGCGGATTTGCCCATGCCTCCGCGAGCGGGGTGCCGAGCGGGGCGGGATCAACCCTCGGCGAGGATGTCGCGCGCGCGGGCGAGCAATTCCGTGCCCTGGTCGGGCCGCGTCCGCAGCGCGCGGCTCCAGTGCGGGAACAGATTCTGTTCCTCGCGGCCCTCGTGCTTGGCCAGGGCACCGGAGATCAACGCGAAGAACGGGGCCACGGCCCAGGCCTGGTCGACGCCCTCTGCAAATTCGTGTTCCAGCATGGTCGTCTGCTCCAGGATCTCGTCGTGCTCGCGCAGCATCACCGAGGTGGGGTCCTGGCCGTCGGGGCGTCGGGGCAGGTCGAGCAGCGGGACGATCAATTCGTTTTCCACCTGGATGTGGTGGCGCAGCCCTTCGACGTAGGCATGAAAGTCCGGTGCCGCGCCCTCAAGATCGCCGGCGTTGACGCGATGCAGGGCGCTGGCGAACAGACGGTCAATGCGCAGGTGATCACGGGTCAGCAGATCCACCAGGTCGGTCGGGTCGACATCCTCGCGGGGCCGTACCCGGAGTTTCCACAGGGGCGGCCCCGGTACCACAGGCTCCCAGTGGATGCCGTGGCGCAATTGCAGGCTCACCGCATCCATCAGCAGGCCCGGATCCTGGTCCAGCCATACCTCGAAGACCTGGCCGGGTTGCAGCTCGCGCAGCGTGTAGTAGGCGCGGGTGTGGGCGTGCTCGGCCAGGCCGCGCAGGTCCAGGACGAAGTCATTCATGGACGGTGGCGCCATTCCCGGCAGTCCCGTCCCCGCTCGTTGCCGGCCGGCTGCGGCGCCGGGCCATCGCGCTGCCGATGCGGGAGAGCTGTTCGGGGGTCAGCAGATGTTCGGCCAAGGGCAGTACCGCCCGTTCTTCGAGTTCCAGATGGCTGCGGTAATGATCGATCCAGGATTGCGCGCCGTCCAGGCTGGCGGGTTCACCGACCGCGATCCGTTCCAGCGCCGGCTCCATGCGGCTCCAGCCGGCTTCCAGGTCGTCATGTTCCCGCGTCAGGCGATCAACCCAGTCGACCAGTTGCGGATGGCTCTCGGGGTGGTCGCGGTATTCGCGGAGCAGCGGAAACAGGTCCTGGTCCTCGTCGTCATGGTGATGCGGGGCGGATTCGTGAAAGTAGTTCAGAAGGCGCTGCGCGGCGCCCCGGGCCTCGGCGTCGGCGCCGTGGGTTTCCAGATGTCGGGAGAGGCGTTCCAGCGTGTCGATGCACGCGAAAATGCGCCGATGACAGGCACGCATCAGCGCGATGGGCTGGTCAAAGCCGGGTACGGATTCGTACAACTCGATGGACATGCCATCCCTCTTCCGCAGATCTGCAGGCGTCTGGATACTTTCCCGCACCGGGCCTGGGTGCGTGTTGATCCGTGTCAATATATCTTCAATATACCTTAAAGTATGCTGTGCCCGGAGCGGGTCCAGGCAAACACGGACGAATGTGCGGGTTCAGCTGCGAGGACGGTTCCCGTGCGACAGCGCCAGGATGGCGGATGCCCCCCCTTGTGGTCAGTATGCCCCTTGTACGTGGTCTCGAGGGCAAGCATGCCTACCACGTCACGATGTGAAGATGTCGCTCCCCGTGAGCCCGGTCCGGAGGAATTGCCCCCATGCATCCACGCAATCGCCTGTTCATTCTGGCCGCGCTGGCGTATGGCCTGCTCGGGGGCGCGCTCGGTCTGGTGTGGCTGGCGTATCCCGGGCTGGTGCCCGGCAACGTACCGCGCATCCACGCGCATCTGATGCTGCTGGGCTTCGTGACCATGATGATCTACGGGGTCGGCCTGCATGTGCTGCCGCGCTTTTCCGGTCGCGCGTTGTTTTCGGAACGGCTGGGGCACGCGCAATTCCTGCTGGCCAATCTCGGACTGCTGCTGATGGTGGCGGGGTGGCTGGTACTGCATAACCCGACCGTGGCCGCGGGTGGCTTGATGGCCTGGGCCGCGATGGCTCTGTTCGCGTTCAATATCGCGCTCACGGTGCGGCACTACGGACCCAGGGGGGCCTGAGGCCATGCACGAGTACAATGGCTGCGAACTGCCCGAGGACCTGTTCTACGACCTGGACTACGTCTGGGTGCGTCCGGAGGACGACGGGACCTTTACCCTGGGCATTACCGATCCGGCGCAGACCATGGCCGGTCGCGTGCAGTACTTCCGGTTTCGCAAGCCGGGCTCGCACCGCGTGGCGGGCAAGCCGGTGGCCCGGCTGGAGTCGGGCAAGTGGGCGGGAGGCATCCCTACGCCGTTTGACGGCACTATCGAGCGTATCAACCCGGCGGTGGAGGCCGACCCGGGGCTGGTGAACGTGGCGCCGTATACCGATGCCTGGGTCGTCCGTATGCGCCCGGACGATCCGGACAAGGCCCTGGAACATCTGACAACCGGCGCCGAGGCCATTGCCGGCCTGAAGCAATGGATCGATCGCTACGACATCCACTGCATGCGTTGCGCGGACTGAGGCCGGGATGAAGGTCGAACTGCTGGTATCCGAGTGGTGTGCCTCCTGCCATGACGCCGAGCGGGTGTGGCGCGCGGTGGCCGAGGACAAGGCGATCGATTTCGCGGTCGTGGATATGGGGCAGCCGGAGGGCCGCGCGCTGGCCTCGCGCCTGCGGATTCGCTCGATCCCGGCGGTGGTTATCGACGGCGAGCTGAAGCATATCGGTTTGCTGGGCAAGCCCGCCGCCACCGAACTGGTGGCGGAGGCCCCGGAACGCACGCGCAAGACGACGCAGCATGTGGGGCTTGGTCTGTCCGGCTCCAGTCGGGCGTCGATCCTGGGCGCGTTGTGCTGGTTGCTGGTGGCGGGGGCCGCGTTGCCGCTGGGCGGTTTCTTTCTCGAGGGCGCGGCGCGCCCGGCCGCGTTGCATGCCTTTACCGTGGGTTTCCTGTTGCTGTTGATCATGGGGTTGGGCGAGCACATGCTGCCCCGGTTTACCGGGCACCCGATTGCTGGCGGCTGGTTGTGGGCCTGGACGCCGCAGGCCCTCGTGCATCTGGCCACGCTGTTGCTGGGTGGTGGCTGGTTGCTGGGCGTTTGGGTGTCGAGCCTGGCGGGTGCGCTGGTGGCGCTGGTGGCACTCTTGCTGTTCACCATCCGGGTGGTCCCGCTACTGGTGCGCGCGTCGTTATAGCGGCGGTTGCGGGGGGGCGCCCGTTTATTCGTCTCTTGCGGTGCGCTGGCGAGACCGTGCCTGGCAGGCGCTCGGTGCCCGAAGGGGGGCGAGCAACGTTCGTTCAAATACCTTGCCGGACACGCGCGCGGAAAACCTGCGATCCGGCCGATCCCGGGACTAGCCGGAGGCGCCGAGGCGCTGTTCCATCAGGTGGTCGAACAGCGATTCTTCCGGGATGATCTGGGCACGGCCGGTGCGGAACTCGTGGGCCAGCCCCTGCACGCTGTGCTGGCGCTTGTCGCGACCCGCCGCGTCGGTGAACAGCAGGCGCCCGGCATGTGCGCCGCGCCAGACGAGCTTCATGCGGGTGATCCGGGTGCCGGCCGGCGAGGTGAACTGAATCCAGGCGCCGCTGGCCAGGCTGTCGGCGCGCTGCACGTGCTCGTCGTCGTGATCGCGCATCAGCGATGGGTCGTCGTCCGCGTGCCGCGTCGCTTCGCCGAAGCTCGGAGTCGGGCGCGGTGAGGGGCGCTTGCGCCCGGATTCCGGGGTGCCGGACTGCCGGGCGGCGGTCGTCTCGCGCGACGGGTCGGCCTGGGTGCGCTTGCGCCCGGCCGCCATCAGATGGGCGCTCACCAGGTCCGACTTGATGCGCGCGCGTTCCTCGGTCGACAGCGGTGCGCGTTCCAGATAGCCGCGGATGCGGGCCAGCAGCGGGGCGGAGGCCTTGAAGTCCGGCTCCTCGCCCATCAACTGCAGCAGTTCCTTCAGCAGTGCCAGGCCGGCCGGGCCTTCGCCATGTTCTTCGGTGTTTCCCGTGCGCGCGTCGCGTGCCTCGCCGGCGGGCAACGGGATCACCTCGGCGCTGGGGGGTTCGGGCGTGGCGGTGCTGGTTTCGGAGTTGCCGGGTCCGGCCCCCGTGCCTTCGGCTTCGGCAGTCTGGTGTGCGGTGAGCAGCGGCACCCAGGCGTCCATCAGTTGCTGCTGTGCGGTTTCCGGCAGGTCCTGGCCCATCGAGATGACCGTGCGGTGCACGGTGGCCTCGACATGGTGACTGATCTGGAGGTGCTCTTCCTCTTTCTGCGCCTCGGCCTGGGCGTCGGCGGCCTGGCGGATCACGTCATCCTCGGCCGCGCGGATGTCCTGGCGCAGGGTATTCAGCGCCGTCTCGTAGGCGTCGCTGTCGTTCAGCCCCTTGTTGCGCAGGTAGTCGACATGTTCCTGGACCAGGCGTGCCAGCGGCAGGCTGCGGGCCTCCTCCAGCGGGAGGTCGGGGTCGACCCGGAGGGCGATGTTCAGCAGCAGGCCTGTCATCTGGCGCGCAGGGTGCTCGCGATCGCGGAAGAAATGGGTCTCCGCCATTGCAATGCGGACCAGCGGAAGCTGCAGGTCGGACAGGGGCTCGCGCAGCGCGGGGTTGAGATCGTCGCGTTTCAGGATCAGGTCGAACAGCCCCTGGAGCAGGTCCATCACGAACGGCTCCAGGGCGCCCGGGGATGTGGTGTTCAGGATTGTGCTGACCGCATCCCGCGGGTCGCCGCTCGCCCCCTGGCTAACAGCCATGATCTGGCCCGCCACCGGGGCGTGGTAGCCGAACTGCCCCCAGTCGGCATTGGATTGTCCGTGTGCGTCCCCGGGGGCAGCAGCGGTTTCGCGGGCGGAATCGCGAGTCCCGGGGTGGGCCCCGGGATGGGCGTGGGAATCGCGGGTGCGCGCGGGGGTCGGTTGGAATTCGGGCACCGCCAGGCCGGCTTCCGCGAACCCGGCGAGCAGTGCCTGCATCTCGGGTTGCAGGTGGCGGATGACGTCGCGGTCGAACCAGTGCAGGAGCATCAAGGCGTCGTCGTCCGCCTCCAGGGGGACGGATTCCAGTGCCACCAGGAAGGCGTTCCCCAATGCATGCGGGTGCCACGGCGCGGTCTCGGACGCATCGGCCAGCTGGTAGTCGGAGGTCAGGGTCTCCAGGGCTTCCAGTTCCGCCGCCATCGCCGAGCGGGCACCGGCCACCACCTTGCGCAGGGCGACCTCGCGCTCGGTGTCGGCGGAGTCCATCAGGGTCAGTTCCGTCTCGAAGGCATCATCGGGCTCGTCATCCTGGAGCAGTGCCCTGGCGAGTTCCTCGCGGAACCGCGCGAGCAGAGGCTGGGTGCCGATGCGTAGCTGGCGCGAGAGGCGCAGGCTCTGGGCGGCCCGCTGGCTATCGATGGCGCGTTCCGCTGCCTCCATCAGGCGGTCGTCCAGCGCGTCCAGGAACGCCCGGTGCTTCTCCTGAAGCCCTTCAAGAAAGGGCGTCCAGACTCGGTGTACGATGCGGGCAGGGACCCGGTTCATCTGGCGCATGGTTCGACAGGCTGGTTCACGAAGGCTCTTTAATCTAGCACCGCAGGACAACATGTTGTCAGCCCTTACGGCCGGGATTTGTCCACCGGCGGCAGGAATGGCCCAATGGACGGCACTGCATGGGTTCATGGCTGACCGATTCGGGAGGTTGTTCCGTGACGCACTTCACGTTGCGGCGGTCCGCCGCGGAGGGCGCGCGCACGCCGGGTTTGCGTGGATTCCTGCCGATACGAGCTCCGCGCTTGCCGCGGTTTCCCCGTCCGCGCTATAAAGCGCACGTTTTCCGGGTCCCCGCGGGTGTCCGTTGTCCCCCCACCACGATCGAGAGCCGACCGACTTCATGAGTGCCTCCGCAAGTTCCGTACAGGCCGTCGAACTGAAAGGGCGCATGCTGCTGGTGTCGGTGTTGCGCGTGTTCCACGCCGACCCGGCCATTCTTGGTCCGGTGCTGGTGGCTCGCCGCGAGCAGGCGCCGGACCTGATGCGCGATATGCCGATCGTGCTGGATCTGGACCCGGTGGCCGAGGCCGGCGACCTGGGGGGCGTGATCGAACAGGTGCGAGGCGAGGGTTTCAAGGTGATCGGGCTGCAGGCCGGCGCTGCTGCCGAGCGGTTGCAGGGTGTGCCCGGCATCGATTGGCCCGTGCTGCAGCTGGGCGGCCGTGGTGCGGGTGGTGCCCCGTCCGGCGAGGTTCCGCTGGAGGACGACGCGGCACCGGCGGAG
>SKNJ01000263.1 GCA_007120575.1 Thioalkalivibrio sp. | reverse complement strand
GGCGCGTGCAATGCATGAAACATCCGGGCTAGCCTGAGGGCATGAGCGCCGTCAACACACCCCCCTGTTCCGACACCTGGCGCACCCGCCTCGCGGCCCTGCGCGGTATCGTCCGCTCGCTGGTGATCTATCGCCGGCCGGGCCGCCAGCGCCGCCTGCGCCGTATGTACGCCTCCCTGGTGCGCCCCGGCGACCTGGTATTCGACATCGGTGCCCACCTTGGTGACCGCACCCGCGCCTTCGCGTCGCTCGGCGCCCAAGTCGTCGCCCTGGAACCGCAACCGCAGCTCCTCGCCTGGCTGCGCCGCGGACCGGGACGCCTCGACCGGGTCCGGGTCCGCCACGAGGCGGTCGGCGGGCGGTCCGGGCTGGCCACCCTGTACCTGAGCCGCGCGCATCCCACGGTATCGACGCTGTCGAGCCACTGGGTTACCCGATTGTCCGAGACCAACGACAGTTTCCGTTCGGTACGCTGGGAAGACCGCATCAGCGTACGCCAGATCACGCTCGATGAACTCATCGCCGAACATGGACGCCCCGATTTCTGCAAGATCGATGTCGAGGGTTTCGAACTCGAGGTTTTGCGGGGCCTGAGCATCCCGATTCCGGCCCTGTCGCTGGAATTCGTGGCCGGTGCGCTGGACATCCCGCACGCCTGCCTGCAACGCCTCACGGCGCTCGGTGACTACGAATACAACGTGGTCGCCGGCGAACAGCGCCATTTCCGGTTCGACCCATGGCAGGACGCCCCGACCCTCCTGGCCTGGCTGGAGCAGCACGCGGCACGGGTTGGCTCTGGTGACCTATACGCGCGCCTGCGCGCTTGACGTGCCCCGCCCCAGGGGCAACGCTCGGCATATGGATTCGGCCAATCTCCCCTGGTGGCAAGACCTGACCACCCGCGAAGTCGCAGAGCTTGCGGCACGCGATCCCGTGCTGGTGCTCCCCCTGTCGGCGATCGAACAGCACGGGCCCCACCTGCCCCTGGATACCGACGACCGAATCGGCCTTGGACTGCTCGAGCGCGCCTGTGCGCACCTGTCCGACGAGTTCCCGCTGCGCATTCTGCCGCCGATGCGTGTGGCTACCAGCGACGAACATTCGGATTACCCCGGCACGCTGACACTGCAGCCCGAAACCGCTCTGGCGGTGCTGCGCGACCTTGGCTCCAGCATTGCCCGCACCGGAATCCGGCGCCTGCTGTTGCACAACAGTCACGGCGGCAATGCCGCCATCATGGAGCTGGCCGCACTGGACCTGCGCCGCAGACACGCACTGCTGGTCGGCAAATACCACTATTTCCGCCAGCCACTGCCGTCCGACGTCGAGATTCCGCCCACCGAGGTTCGACACGGCCTGCACGGAGGGCAAATCGAGACTGCGATGCTGTTGCACCTGGCCCCGCATTGCGTACGCACCGGGGCGATCGACCACGCCCGCTCGCTGGGCGAGGATCTCCAGCGCGAGCTGGAGATCCTGGGCCCGGAAGGTCAGGCCTCGTTTGCCTGGCTGGCGCAGGATCTGAATCCGCAGGGTGTGGTGGGTGACGGCCGCTCCGCCACCGCGGAACAGGGGCGTCGACTGGTGGAGCATTACGCCGCGGGACTGGCGGCCGCGATCCGCGACACCCGTCGCTTCCCGCTGGAGCGGCTCGGGCGTTAGGGGTGGGCGTTTTCCTGACCCCACGCACCGGGAGTCGCTGGCACTGGCCAGGACTGGATCCGGTGTCCTCCGGCCCGGGCGCCTGCCTGATGGTGGCTGGCCCTGGGTCGGCATCCGGTGTTTACGTGCCTTCTTCCGGCCACCTGCCGCTCAGCCGCGTTCGGCCTCGGAGGCCAGCAGCTCCTGCAGCCAGTGACCACTACGATCCGCCTTGGTGCTGAGATAACGCAGATTATGCGGGTTCAACTTGCCATGCACCGGCTCGCGCGCCACCACGTCGATCCCGCCGACCCGCAACGCATCGATCTTGGCGGGATTGTTGGTCAGCAAGCACACGCGCTCGATGCCAAGGAACTCCAGCATCTCCACCGCCGCATCGTAGCGGCGCCCGTCGGCATCAAATCCCAGCTGACAGTCGGAGTCGATGGTATCCATACCCGCGGTCTGCATGGTATAGGCGCGCAGTTTGTTGGCCAGGCCAATCCCGCGACCCTCCTGCGCCAGATACAGCAGAACCCCGCCCCCCCCGGAATTAATGGTCTTCACCCCGGTGCGCAACTGATCGCCGCAATCGCACCGCAGACTGCCGAACAGGTCCCCGGTCAGACAAGCCGAATGCAGGCGCACCGGAACCGGATCGGGCCATTCGCTGGGCTCGCCAATCACCACCGCCACATGCTCGAGGATACCGTTACCCTCCCGGAACAGCATGAACCGCGTTACCGGGGCATCCGCCAGGGGTACCGGTGCCTCGCTGACGTAGGTGAGTTCCAGGCGCGGGTGGCGTGCGACCTCGCGCGCCTGATCCTCGTCGATCTCCAGGATCATGCCATCGTGCACCGCGGATTCGATCGCCTCCGGCAGGGGATGCGGAACCGGCGCCGAAACCACCGCCGGCAACAGGCGGCCGGCCCGAACGAGTTCCAGCGCGGCGGTCTCGACCGGTATGGCCTCCTCGATCCGGCACCCTGCAAAGGCCTCGCCGGGTGGTCCGGACTCGTTCGACGCCTCGGGTGCACTGGCCAGCGCGAACAGGACCTCCGGCTGCGTGTGTGGATCGAATTCCAGCGCCACCCCGGCCCAGCCCTCCGCCAGCGGCCGGGACCAGCCCATTGCGGATGCGCGGTGGGCAGTTAGAATCAGTCGAGGCGCCTGCCCCGTCATCACCGACAGGCGATCCAGTAGCGCGGGGGTGAGACCTTCGACCGCCGCAACCAGTACACTGGATTCGGGGCCAGCGACCAGGACGGGATGGGCCCGACGAAGATCAAAGATCCCGCGATCGGCATTGTGCATTGAGTACTTCCATACGGAGTTTCGATTATGACCAGCCCGCAGACCGTGAATTCCGGACCGGCGGCATCACCGCACCAGGGGCTGGTTCCGGTTCCCCCTAGGTTACCGCAAGTCTTGACCGGTGGCCGCATTCCCGCAGGTGCAGCGGCATGAGTACCAGCTATCCGGTCAGCGAGGCCGAGGCCTGGCGCTGGCTGCTGGCACGCCGCTACGACCCGGGCGTTTGCGCGTTGCCGGGGCGCCTCGCCCCGGCCGCTCACGAGCTGCTGGAACTCTACGGCCCGATTGTCGAGGCCGAAAGCATCACCGTCGCGCAGCTCGGACAAAGCCT
>SKNJ01000163.1 GCA_007120575.1 Thioalkalivibrio sp. | reverse complement strand
CGACTGCCGTGCAGTCATTCTGCACAAAGGAGCCGCAACGCCGTGCGCGCGCAAAAGCGGCCGAGCCCCTTCATTCAATGGCTTGTGGGGTTGGTGCCCCATGTTCCCCGATCCTGCGTTGCGGCCCTTGCCGGTAGAACCACTACCGGCTACGCACCGCGCCTAGTCTCGGAAAACATGGGACACCAACGCGAATATGCACATTGGTCAGTGTTCCCCTAGCGGAGGCGTAATGGAAGCCCCGGCCACGCTCGACAGCCTGCTGCGGGACCTGCGCATCCGCCTGCAGGACGCCGGGATCGAAAACCCCGGACTGGAGGCCCGCATGCTGCTGGGCACCGCCACCGGCCAGGATACCGCGCAACTGATCGCCCACGGCAACGACGCCGTCACCGCCGAGCAGGCGGCCCGCGTGGACGCGCTGTGCCAGCGCCGCTGCGCCGGCGAGCCGATGGCCCACATCCTCGGACGGCGCAGCTTCTGGACACTGGACCTGAGGGTTTCCCCCGCCTGCCTGATCCCGCGCCCCGAGACCGAGTTGCTGGTGGAACAGGCCGTGGCGGTGATCAAGGACCTCGCCACCGACGCCCCCCGCGTGCTGGACCTCGGCACCGGCCCCGGTACCATCATCCTGGCGCTGAAAAGCGAACGCCCGGACATCCACGCCTTCGCCAGCGACCGCAGTCACGAGGCCCTGCAACAGGCGCAGGCCAATGCGGCCGAACTCGGACTGCGCGTCGGGCTGTGGCAGGGCGACTGGCTGGAGGCGCTGGCACCTGCAGCGCACTTCCACGTGATCACCTGCAACCCGCCCTACATCGCTCCGGATGATCCGCATCTGACGCGCGGCGACCTGCGCTTCGAGCCACGCTCGGCCCTGGCCGCGGCCGCACACGGCCTAGCCGACCTGTACCGGGTGATCGACACCGCCCTTGCCCACTTGAATCCGGGCGGCTGGCTACTCCTGGAACACGGCTTCGATCAGGGCGAGGCGGTCCGCCGCCGGCTCGAGGCAGCGGGCTACCATGGCATCCGGACAATCCGCGATCCCGCGGACCACGAGCGGACCACGCTGGCGACGAAGCCCGCGCGCCCGCGAGGGTAATGGCGGTTACAATTCAGGCTCTTTCCCGGAGACACTCGTATGGATGACGAACACCTCCTGCGCTACAGCCGCCAGATCATGCTGCCCGGGGTCGGCATGGAAGGGCAGGAGTGCCTGCAACAGGCGCATGCGGTGATCATGGGGCTGGGGGGCCTTGGTTCGCCGGTGGCAACCTATCTCGCGGCGGCCGGGGTCGGACGCCTGACCCTGGTGGATTTCGACCAGGTGGAAGTCACCAATCTGCAGCGCCAGCCACTGCATGGCGACGCCGACATCGGGCGCGACAAGGTCGCCTCCGCCGCCGACCGCCTGGCGGCGATCAACCCCGACTGCGAGATCACGACCCGCGCCGAACGCCTGGATCCAGCGGACATGCAGACGCTGTTCGCAACGGCCCGGGTCATCCTGGACGGCACCGACAACTTCGCCAGCCGTGAACAGATCAGCCAGGCCGCGCATGCCGTCGGCACACCATTGGTGTCCGGCGCAGTCATCCGCTTCGAGGGGCAACTGACGACCTTCGACTACCGGGACCCGGAGGCAGCCTGCTACCACTGTCTGTATGGCGCGGGTGGCGGTGACGAGGATACCTGCGCGGCCAACGGGGTGCTGGCCAGCCTGCCCGGCGTGGTCGGCAGCCTGCAGGCGACCGAAGCGCTCAAGCTGCTGATGGGGATGCCGACCCTGAGCGGACGCCTGCTGATGATCGACGGCATGACCATGCAGTTCCGCGAGATTCGGCTGCGCCGGGACCCGGAATGTCCGGTATGCGGGACACCAGCCCCTGACCGGCCCGGCGACGCCTGAACTCGAGCACGCCCGGGCTCGCCCTGACATCCTGTCGATCCCGGATGCTTACGTGCGCTCGGCCCCGCCGCCCGCCCGGCTGGTGGCCAGGGCAAAGGCACCTCAAACACCCAGGCTAGGAGTCTGTCGGGTTTGGGCGATCGTCGCGAGTGTGGGGCAGGAGAGTGAGACCATTTTTTCGGTCTAACGAGAGAGCGGAAAAAGGGGCCGCTCTCCCGCACGCGCAGCAGATCAGCCCCAAATCCGACAGGCTCCTAGTGTCGCGTGTCGGGTGCCGGGGGACGGGTGCCGTCCGGCAGACACAGGGCCTCGGCGTCCACCGCATCGAAGTGGTAATCCGCGTTGCAGAATTCGCAGGTCACATCGACCGCGCCCTGCTCGGCCACGATGTCGCGAATCTCGTCGCGCCCCAGGCTGCGCAAGGTCTCGGCGATCTTCTCGCGCGAACAGGAGCAGTGAAAGGCCACCGGGGTCCCGTCAAACAGGCGCACCCGCTCCTCGGCAAACAGCCGTCCCAGCAGAGTGTTGGCATCCAGCACCAGCAACTCCGCGGGGGTCACGGTATCCGCAAGAATAGTGGTTCGGTTCCAGTCCTCGGACCCGCGCGACAACGGCTGCCCGTCATCTGCGGGGACACCCTGAAGCAGGAGCCCGGCGGCGCGAGTGGCGTCCGCGGCCAGCCACACGCGGGTGGGAATCTGCTCGGAGCGCTCGAAATACACATCCAGGGCCCGGGCCAGATCGCCTCCTTCGAGCTCGACCACGCCCTGGTAACGTTCAGAGCCATCCCCCGGGTCCAGCGTCAGCATCAGCCGGGCATCGGCCCCCACGCAATCGGACAGGCTAGCCTCCGTCGGCGGGGTCTGATGGAATCGGGCCAGCCCACGGACCCGACCCTGGCCGTCGGCCTGGGTCACGAGCAGGTGCACCGGCCCGGATCCGGTAATCTGCAGGATCAGCGAGCCATCGAACTTGAGCGTGGCGGCGACCAGCGCGACCGCCGCATAGGCCTGGCCCAGCAGGTCACGCACCACGGGCGGGTACTCGTGGCGCTCCAGAAGGGCCTGCCAGGCGGCATCAAGGTGCACCCACTCGCCGCGCACCCCGGCCTCCTCCAGCATGAAGCGATGGAGGGTGTCGGTCTCACGCATGGCGACTGGCCTCGGACAAAATCAAGCGTCGAGCTTCGCCTTCAGGCGCTCGTTAACCTGGGCCGGGTTGGCCTTGCCCTGGGTCGCCTTCATCACCTGGCCGACGAAGAAGCCGAACAGTTTGTCCTTGCCGCCACGGTACTGCTCGAGCTGCTGCGGGTTGCTGGCCATCACCTCGTCGATGATGGTATCGATCGCGCTGGTATCGGTGATCTGCTTGAGCCCCTTGGCCT
>SKNJ01000086.1 GCA_007120575.1 Thioalkalivibrio sp. | reverse complement strand
CGAGCTGGACGCGCGCCTGGCGGCGGTGGACGACGAGTCGGGGTTGCGCGGCGCGCTGCGCGAGACGCGCCACCGTGAGCTGATTCGCATTGCGTGGCGGGACCTGGAGGGTGCGGCCGGGCTTGACGAGACCATGCACGATCTCAGTCGGCTGGCGGAGTCGTTGATCGCGGCGGCGCTCGGCTGGCTCGATGAGCATTTGCAGGGGCGCTACGGGCAGCCTCGCAGTGCCACGGGCGAGGCGCAGTCGCTGGTGGTGCTCGGGTTAGGGAAGCTGGGAGGGGGCGAGCTCAATTTTTCCTCGGATATCGACCTGATCTTCGCCTACGAAGAGGCCGGGCAGACCGATGGCAAACGCACTCTTGACAACCAGGCCTACTTCCAGCGCCTCGGCCAGGGGCTGATCGCTGCGCTGTCGGAGATGACGCCCGACGGTTTCTGTTATCGCGTTGACATGCGCCTGCGTCCGTTCGGGGACTCCGGTCCGCTGGTGATGCATTTCGACGCGATGGAGGACTATTACCAGGCCCACGGGCGCGAATGGGAGCGCTATGCGCTGATCAAGGCGCGCCCTCTGGCGGGTGATGCCGTGGCCGGGGCGCGCTTGATGCGGCGCCTGCGGCCGTTCATCTATCGCCGATACCTGGATTACGGCACGCTGGCGAACCTGCGCGAGCTGAAACAGATGATCAACGAGGAATCGGCCCGCAAGGGGCGGTTCGAGGACGTCAAGCACGGCGAAGGCGGGATCCGCGAGATCGAATTTATCGCGCAGTCGTTCCAGCTGATCCGGGGCGGGCGCGACCAGGCCCTGCAGCGCGGTGACCTGCTGGGGGTGCTCGGGGCGTTGCGCGAGCGCGACCTGCTGCCGGTCTACGCAGTGGACCAGCTCGAACATGGCTACCGCTTCCTGCGCCGGGTCGAGAACCGCCTGCAGATGCAGAATGACCAGCAGACTCATCGCCTGCCACGCTCGGGCGACGATCGGGCCCGTCTGGCACTGTCGCTGGGGTTCCCCGACGAGGTGGCATTCGAGTCGGCGCTGCTGCGCGAACAGCGCCGGGTGCATGCGCAGTTCGAGCAGGTCTTCAGCGCCCCGCAACGCGAGGACGGGCACTCCATGGAAGATGCCCCGGAGGCGGATCGCGAGCACCAGATCCAGCGTCTGTGGCTGGGGAAGCTCGCCGAGGACGAGGCCCGCGAGCACCTGCGGGATCTGGGCTTTGCCGATCCGGATGCGGCCCTCGACGGGATCGTCGATCTGCGCGACAGCCCCGGGGTGCGCGCGATGAGTGTGACCGGGCGTCAGCGTCTGGACCGTCTGATGCCGCTGTTGCTCGGCGTGCTGGCCGAGTTCGATGCCCCCGGCACCATCCTGCCGCGGGCGCTGAAGCTGATCCGTACCATCGCCCGCCGTTCGGTATATCTGTCGCTGCTGGTGGAGAATCCGCTGGCCCTCTCGCAACTGGCCAAGCTGGTGGCGGCGAGTCCGTGGATCAGCGACCAACTGGCGCAGCATCCGCTGTTGCTGGACGAGCTGCTGGATCCGCGGGCGCTCTATGCCCCCCCGGATCGCGCTGGACTGTCGGAGGAGCTGGACGACGAACTGGCCCGTTTTCCTGGTCAGGATCACGAACAGATGCTCGACCGGTTGCGCCAGTTCAAGCAGGTTCAGACGTTGCGCGTCGCGGCGGCGGACATCATGGGGTTTCTGCCGCTGATGAAGGTCTCGGACCACCTGACCTGGCTGGCCGAGGTGCTGCTGGAGCGCGTGTTGCAGCTCGCCTGGGACAAGATGGTGGAACGTCACGGGGTACCGCAGTGCGGCGAGGAAGGCTGCGGAACCCGACCCGCGCGCTTCGCGGTGATCGGGTACGGCAAGCTGGGCGGGTTCGAACTGGGCTACGGCTCTGATCTGGACGTGGTCTTCCTGCATGACTCCGAGGGTGACGAGGCCCGCACCGCCGGACCGAAGGTGATCGACAACGCCGAATTCTTCGCGCGGGTGGCCCAGCGGGTGGTTCACCTGCTCGGGGCCTACACCGCGGCGGGACGGCTGTACGAGGTGGACACCCGCCTGCGGCCCTCCGGGACGTCCGGGTTGCTGGTCAGCGGTCTACAGGCGTTTCGCCGTTATCAGGACGAATCCGCCTGGACCTGGGAGCACCAGGCCCTGGTGCGCGCGCGTTTTGTTGCCGGTGACAGCGATCTTGGCGAACGTTTTGCCGCGCTGCGCCGCGAGGTGCTGACCCGGCCGCGTGATGTCGCCGCCCTGCGCGCCGAGGTGGTCGAGATGCGTCAGCGGATGCTGGCCGAACACGCCTCCCGACCGGGGCGCGGCTTCCATCTCAAGCGCGACCGTGGCGGTATCACTGATATCGAATTCATGGTTCAATACTGGGTTTTGGTGTCCGCGCACGAACACCCGGCCGTCTGTGACTTCCCGGACAAGATCCGGACTCTCGAGGCGCTGGGTCGGGAAGGGGTGATCGATGCCGGGCTCAGCAACGACCTGGCCGATGCCTACCGGGACCTGCGCAACCGCATCCACCGCCTGACCCTGGCCGGGACCGACGCCCGGGTCGAGGAACCGGACGCGGAGCTGGAGGCCGTTCGCGAGCAGGTAATCGCGGCCTGGAACGAATTATTCGGCGACCTGGATACGGGCGCCGACGGACGCAACTGAACAAGAGGAAAACCGCAATGTCGATGGCCGACCGCGACGGGGTGATCTGGCTGGACGGGCAGATGGTGCCCTGGCGCGACGCCAAGACCCACGTCCTCACCCATACCCTGCACTACGGCATGGGGGTATTCGAGGGCGTGCGCGCCTACCAGACCGAGCGTGGCCCCGCGATCTTCCGGCTCGAAGACCACACCCGGCGCCTGTTCAACTCGGCCAAGATCCTCGGCATGACCCTGCCGTATTCGGCGGACGAGCTGAACGCGGCGCAGCTCGCGTCGGTACGCGACAATCACCTGCAGAGCGCCTACCTGCGGCCGATGGCGTTTCTCGGCTCCGAGGGGATGGGGCTGCGCGCTGACAACCTGAAGGTCCACGTGATGGTGGCGGCCTGGGAGTGGGGCAGCTATCTCGGCGACGAGGGCATCGAGCGCGGTATCCGCATCCGCACCTCGTCCTACAGCCGGCACCATGTGAACGCGACCATGTGCAAGGCCAAGGCCAACGGCAACTACATCAACTCGATGCTGGCGCTGCAGGAGGCTACCCGTTGCGGCTATGACGAGGCGATGCTGCTGGATACCGAGGGGTATGTGGCCGAGGGCAGTGGCGAGAACATCTTCCT
>SKNJ01000087.1 GCA_007120575.1 Thioalkalivibrio sp. | reverse complement strand
TTCGGTGTCGGATCCGTCGGCGTAGGGGTAGTCGCTGGCCTCCAGGTTTTCCTGAAAGCTCTCCAGGCGTTCTACCGCGAGATCGGTGCGGTGGAACTGCGCGACATGGAATAGCGCGTCGCCCTCGTTGACCAGTGGAAGGTTCAGGCTGCCGACGATGATTCCGGAGGAGGGGGCAAGGATCTCGGTCTCGGTTTCCCCGAAGGGATCGGAGACGATCGCCAGACGGGTCTGGTCGCGTGTGACCCGGTCCCCGAGGCGCGCAAAGGTCCGCAGGATTCCACTGCCGGGTGCGCGGACCCAGCCGCTGGTGCGCGCCATGATCGGTTCCTTGGGGATGCGGCGCCGACTCGCCGGCAGCATGCCCAGATGCCGCATGACCTGGATGATGCCCTGCACCCCACCGCGGATCGACAGCTCGTCGAAGCGCAGGGCCTCGCCGGCCTCGTACAGCAGTATCGGGGTCTGGTGCTCGGCCGCGGCCTCGCGCAGCGAGCCGTCGCGCAGGGCCGAATTCAGGATTACCGGCGCGCCGAACGCACGTGCCAGCTCGCGAGTCTCCCGGTGATCGAGGTTGGCGCGAATTTGCGGCAGGTTGCAACGGTGGATGGCCCCGGTGTGCAGGTCGATGCCATGCGTGGAGCGCTGCACGATCTCGCGCATGAACAGGCGCGCCACGCGTGCCCCCAGCGAGCCTTTCTGCGATCCCGGGAAACACCGGTTCAGGTCGCGGCGGTCGGGCAGGTAGCGGCTCTGGTTGATGAAGCCGTGCATGTTGACCACGGGGATTGCGAGCAAGGTGCCCCGTAGCCGGCGCAAGGCCGGCACCTTCAGCAGGCGACGGATGATCTCCACTCCGTTGATCTCGTCGCCATGGATCGCCGCACTGATGAACAGCACCGGACCCTTGCGCCGCCCGCACAGGACCTGCACTGGCATGTGCGTGGGGGTATGGGTATACAGCGCGCCGAGTTCCAGCTCCACGGTGGTGCGCTCGCCCGGCTGGACGGTGGTGCCGCCGATGGTGATGGCCGCATTGCGCTGGTGGCGGGGAATGTCGGGCATCAGGCCACTAGCCCTGGCCCTTGGTCTTGGTCCGGTTGGGCTTGGCGTTCTTGGCGATGAAGTCGATGATCAGGCCGGCGATGTCTTTGCCGGAGGCCGCCTCGATACCCTCCAGCCCCGGCGACGAGTTGACCTCCATTACCACGGCCCCGTGGTTGGAACGAAGCAGGTCCACCCCGCATACGTTGAGGCCCATCACCTTGGCCGCACGTACGGCGGTGGCACGTTCCTCGGGTGTGATCCGGCACAGGGTCGCGCTGCCGCCGCGATGCAGGTTGGAGCGGAATTCGCCCTCCTTCGCCTGGCGCTTCATTGACGCGACCACCTTGTCGCCGAGCACCAGGCAGCGGATGTCGGAGCCCTTCGCTTCCTTGATGTACTCCTGCACCAGGATGTGCTGCTTGAGACCCATGAATGCCTGGATCACGCTCTCCGCTGCTTGCTTGGTCTCGGCCAGTACTACGCCCAGGCCCTGGGTGCCCTCCAGCAGCTTGACCACCACCGGGGCGCCGCCCACCGTGTTCAGCAGGTCCTCGATGTCGTCCGGCGAGTGGGCGAAGCCGGTCACCGGCAGGCCGATACCGCGCCGGGACAGCAATTGCAGGCTGCGCAGTTTGTCGCGCGACCGCGAGATCGCCACCGATTCGTTCAGCGGGTAGACATTCATCATCTCGAACTGGCGCAGCACGGCCGTGCCGTAGAAGGTGATCGAGGCCCCGATGCGCGGGATTACCGCATTGAACTCGTCCAGGATGTCACCCCGGTAGTGGATCTGCGGTTTGTGCGCGGTGATGTTCATGTAACAGCGCAGCGGGTCCACGACCCGGATCTCGTGCCTGCGCTCCTGGGCCGCCTCGACCAGGCGCCGGGTGGAGTAGAGTCGGGTATTGCGCGAGAGGATGCCGATCTTCATTCGGGCGCCTGTGTCGGGATTGTGGTTTGTGGGGTGGCCCGGCCGAGCAGGAACGAGCCGGCTGGATCCACCAGGAACCGGTCGCGCATCGCCTCGCGTCCGAGCAGCATGCGAAACAGCATGGTATCGCGGCTGGTCAGGGAAAGCTCAAGAGACAGCACCTGTTTGCCGAGTTGCACCTGTGTGGCGATGAAATAGCGCTCAGCTGTGTGGCCGCCCGAGTCGGTGACCTCGCGGATGTCGAGTACCGGCGCCTCGCACCAGATTTCGGTTTGCGCATCCTGCTGGTGCGGGTGGATGCCGAAGCGCACCCAGTCGTGATGATCCCGGCGGAACGGGTCGACGCGGAAGGTGTGGAGTGCCGAGCTGCGTGCGCCGGTATCCACCTTGCACTTGATGGCCGGGATGCCCAGTTCGGGCAGGCCCGCCCACTCGCGCCAGCCGAGGATGAGGCGCTGTTCGCGAGGGGCGGGGTTGATGGTGTCGGTCGGACGATCCATGCGGGACGTGTGATGTGGCAACGTCCCCAATATAACGGATCGCCCGGTTCCCGGGTGGCCCTCAGTCCTCAGCGATCGCGGCGTTGGACAGGTTGTTCAGGGCATTGGTCATCTTTTCCAGGATGTCGTCCCGGTCGTCGATCCCGTGGCGATCGGCCAGCCACTGCGGGTCGTTGTACGCGAGCCAGGTCTGGCCATGTGCGTCGGTCCAGGCCAGGGCCTTCATCGGCAGGTCAATGCCCGCGCTTTGTGCGCTGGTGAACATGTGGCTGCCGAGCGCCGGGTTGCCGAACATCAGTAATTCGGTTGGGCCCAGTTCGATACCGACCCCATCCGCCTTCGCGGAATGATCCCAGCGCAGCGCGATCCCGACGTCGTTGGCTTGCAGCACTGCCTCCAGGCGGTCCAGGGTCTCCGGGGCGGAGTGCGGGCTGGGCTTGGCGACCATCCCGGGGACATCCAGTGCCAGGGCCGGGGCAGCGCTCAGGGCGAGGGGCAGGAGGGCGGTGATAAGTGTCTTGTTCATGACTGAATCCTTGTCGTTGCAAGTCGTGAATGGCATTGGAACAGTGGGCGAGGCCGGGTTCCGCCCCGCATGGCCTGACGGCGAGGGCAGCCGGATCCGCCCCGGGAATACGCGCTATCCGGAGAGTTCCGGGGGGGCGCGCATCACGGCCACGAGGGTAGACGAATCGTCATGCATGCGCAGGGCGAGCCGGGTTGCGGGTGCCTCTCTGCCCCGTTTCGGTGGCCGGTCAGGGCGCATCGGGGTGTGGCGGCGACTCGTCTCCCGATCATCTATCGGATGGGCCGAATTGGCGTCATGGCAAGCCG
>SKNJ01000179.1 GCA_007120575.1 Thioalkalivibrio sp. | reverse complement strand
GCTTCGAATACCAGCTCCGGCCGGCGTTCGCCGAACGCAAGTACCGGCGGAATGGTGAGTTCACCACGGTCGCCTTCCTGCATCCCCTGTAGCGCAGGCGCCAGACCGGGCAGGCCGGCATCCTCCTGGCCATGCACATAGCGTATCGGTTCGTCCGCGGCCCGCTTCAGCCAGTCGTCCAATGGGCTGCCGTCGGCGTCGTCGTGAACCGCATACAGCAGGGTCACGGCCTGGCCGCGCGTAATGGTTCCCGGTATCACGTTAGTCCTCTCCCATGCGGAAGGTTTCTTGGAGTCTCTCGGTTTTCCGCCAGGCATTTTGCCGTGCGAGGCGGTGGTGATGCGCTGTAAACAAAAAGGGGCCGGCGCTAGGCCGGCCCAACAGAGGTGACGCTGGAAGCACGCCGGAGAGGCGCATTTCGGCCGGCGGTGTCGGTAAGGCCGTGAGCGTTCGTCCCGCGACGCCGTCGCCTGTACTGCTCTAGCAACCATCGGGCCAGAAGGAGACTCCGGGCTGCGCCATCAGGGCGCTGCAAGCGCCACAATGCGGCGTGGGGCCGGTTTGGGGTGTGCGAAGCGGGTCCTGTGCGTGCTCCGCGCTGTTCCGACCCGAAGGCTCACCTTGTTACCAAATGGTAACTATAGCCACGCGGAGAATGGGTGAATGTTACCGACGGGTAACAGGCTCGCCCCTTCACGCGATCGGCATGCCAACGCGGTGCCCCGCCAGTTCGCCAATGTGTCGTGTTTGACGGGCGCTGGCACACCCCTTGCTCTCCCTCCTTGTGATCACCGGTCTGCGGGCCATGCAGCGGCGGATTCTGGCCGCCGCCATCCGGCGGACCCGGTTTCATCCACGGGGAGGATTCAATGCGGGAAACAGCCGCATCACAACATGCCTATCAGCGTTTGCGCCCGGATATCCCCGAAGTGGCGTTCCTGGCTTCCGGATGTCTTCCCGGACGTTCTCCGTTGTCGCGATGCAGCGAGTGCGCCGATGCCTGTCCGGCCGACGCACTGCAAGCGGAAAAAGGCGCGCTCACGCTGGCGGATAGCTGTCTGCGGTGTGGTCAGTGTGCCGCAGCGTGCCCTACCGGGGCCCTGCGCGTGAGCGGGTTCCCGCGTTCCGAGACCCTGGATGGACCGGTCGAGGAGAGCGCCGCGGAGTTACCGGTGGAGTGCTGGCGTGTCCCGCGCGATGCCATGGGCAGCGGGGCATTGCGGGTGCCCTGTTTGGTCGGCCTGGACAGCGGAACGCTCGCGGAGCTGTCAGCCCTGCGCGATGCGCCTCTTGTATTGATGAACCGAGGGTGGTGCGAAGCCTGTCCGGCCGGAGGCCAATCCGTGCCGATGGCAGCGTCAGTGGCCGCGGCCGCCTCTGCGCTGGAAGCGGCCGGGGTGCCGGCGCAGCGCCGGCCCCGGATCGAGGATCGGCCATTGCCGCCACACCGGGCGACCAGCAAGACGATTCCGTTGGCGGAATGTGAGACGCGCCTCGGCCGTCGGGAGCTGTTCCGGCAGATGGCTGGGCGCTCGGCTGGGGGGGCACTGGGCGGCGTGGGTCTGGATGCGCCTGCGGAGGGTGCCGCGGAAACGCGTCCCCTCATCGACAAGATCGCAGCCTTGCCGCGCCAGCGGATGGCGCGTGCGGTACAGAGGTTTGCGAGCACGCTCCCGGCATCGATGGCGCCCCGCCTCAAGGTGGATGAATCGCGTTGTTGTAACCAGCGCGTGTGTGCGGCGCTGTGTCCGACCGGCGCGCTCCAGGCAATCAACGACCAGGAGGGGAGTGGGCTCGACTTCGATCCCGTGCCTTGCATTGGCTGCGAGCTGTGCGTGCGGGTCTGCCCGGAACGGGCGCTGGAGCTTGAACCCCATGGCGGTGCATCCGGGCCGATGATCCGGCATGCCCATCAGTACTGCCGCGAATGCCGTTCCTTCTGCCCTGGTACCGGGGAAGGAGATCTCTGCGCGTCCTGCGCGAAGAAATACGGGTTGTTGATGGACGGTGGCTACGAGTTGCTGTTCGGAAAGCCCGCCGAGAATTCCCGGGATGACGCCGTCGTCCCGGGTCGTGACGAAACATCTCCGGGCCACCTGGCGGCGCGGGGCCACGAGAAGAGCTGAAGGGAGTGGAGGAGAACACATGAAAGCCATCCTGGAAAAGATGCTGAACCGCAGGCGATTTCTGCAGGCCACCGGAGCGACCGGGGCCGTGGCGGGGGTCGCCGGTATGGGCAAACTGGCCGGATTCACGGCCGCCGCGGGCTCGGCGGGTGTGACCAGTACCGCGAGCGCCGCGACCTTCGCGGACGCCCGCATGACCAAGAACATTTGTCACCAGTGCCCGGCCCGTTGCGGAATCAACGTGTACACGCATAACGGGCGTGTGACCTCCATCTACGGCGATCCGGGCAATCCGATCGCGAACGGGAAGCTCTGCCCCAAGGGGCATCTCGGTACCTATTTCCTGTATGACCCGGACCGGTTCAAGGGCCCGATGCGGCGCACCAATCCGCAAAAGGGTCGTAACGAGGATCCCGGCTGGGAACCGATCTCCTGGGACGAGGCGTATGACGAAGTGGCCAAGCGCATCAATGAGCTGCGCGAAAATGGCGAGGCACACAAGATCGCGCATTTCTACGGGCGCGGCTGGGGTCCGAGTGATGCGGGGCTGTACGGTGCGTTCGGGCAACTGGTCGGTACGCCGAATTCCGCGATCGGGCACGCCTCGATGTGTGCGGAGGGCTCGAAGCGGGCCAAGGCCGCGACCGACGGCAACAACTCCTACAACTCCTACGACTACAGGAACACCAACTACCTGCTGATCTTCGGCGCCGGTTTCCTCGAGGCCTTCCGCCCCTACAACTACCTGATGCAGGTCTGGGGCCATATGCGCACCAAGAGCCCGCGCACCCAGGTGACCGCGATCGATGTGCGGATGAACCCGACCATGGCGGCCGCCGACCGCTATCTGATGGTGAAGCCGGGCACCGACGGGGCCCTGGCGCTGGCCATTGCCCACGTGATGCTCACCGAAGGTCTCTGGGATCGCGAGTTCGTGGGCGATTTCGGCGACGGTCGCAATCGGTTCCGTACAGGGCGGACGGTGAGCCGTCACCTGTTCAACGAGAAGTGGACGCGTGGCCTGGTCGAATGGTGGAACGCCGAATTGAAGGATCGTACGCCCGAATGGGCAGAAGGGATTAGCGGCATCCCGGCCGCTGACATTGTCAGGACCGCGCGCGAATTCGGCACCACCCGCCCGGCGATGGCGATCTTCGAACGCGGCCCGACGGCGCACACCAACGGTGTGTACAACGGCATGGCGATTCACGCCCTGAACGCGCTGTCCGGAGCGATGTTCGCCGAAGGGGGCCTGTTCTACCAGATGGGGCCGTCCTACGGCTCGGGTCCAGCCAATGCAGACGATTACATGGACGACATTGCGCGGGAGATGGCCGGCAAGCATCCCCGGATCGACATGGCGGGGACGGAACGGTGGCCGTTTGCCGGAACCATGATGCAGGAAACGGCGAAGAACCATAACGCCGGCGACCCCTACAAGCTGAAGATGGCGATGTTCTACACGACCAATCCCATCTGGACCGCGCCGGATGCGCCGGAATGGGAAAAGATGATGAGCGAGATCTTCGTGGTGGATACCTCGCCATTCCCGGGGGAGACCGCCAAGTTCGCCGATCTGATCCTGCCCGAATCGACCTATCTGGAGCGCTTGCAGGACTCGCCGACCTATCCGTTCGAGGGTTACCCGATGACCGCGCTGCGGGTCCCGGCGGTCGAGCCGCTCTACGACACCACCGAGTTCGGCAACATGATGATCGAGATCGGCAAGCGCATTAACGGTTCGACTGGCGACTACTATCGTCAGATCGACAGCGTCGAGAATCTCCTTCGTCACTTGGCACGCGGCTTCGCGGACGATCCGGGCGATAACGGTGTGGACAGTTTCGAGTCCTGGGTCGAAAAGGGTGTCTGGTACAAAAAGCCCTATCACTGGAAACAGCACCGGGGTGTGTTCCTCGAGTGGGATGGTCAGGGCTATACCCGCGAGATGTCCGAAGAGGAGGTTGGGGAAAAGCTGCTGCGCACCCAGTCCGGCAAGTTCGAGTTCAAGTCCTCGCATCTCGAGGAAAAGGCCGACTACATCACGCAGCATCTCGCGGTGGAGCGCGACCGCGTCGGGTTCCCGCAATGGGTCGCCCCCGAACATACGGGTGGCAATCGCGACCTCTATTTCGTCACGCCCAAGACCCCGATGACCGCAGAAGGGCGTAGCGGCAATATCCCGCATGCCATTGCCCTGCAGCAGCCCAGCGTCGGTGGCAACGATCGTACCTACGTGGAGATCCACCCGAGCACGGCACGTGACCGGGGGATCCGGGATGGCGATCGGGTCCGCATTACCTCGGATCTCGGGAGCATCGAGGGTTATGTCCGCTACGTGCCCCAGCATCGCCCGGACACCATCGTGCTGCCGTACGAGCACGGGCACTGGGCGCAGGGCCGCTGGGCCGAGGCGCAGGAGCGCTCGGTGGCCCCCGGGAACCCCAACGAGATGACCGCCAATGTGTCGGATCCGATCTCCGGCCTGGCCGCCTACTACACCGGCAAGGTGGACGTGGAACGGGTCTAGGCCCGACACCTTGATGCGAACGATTTCAGGAGACTAGAAGATGGCAAAGTGGGGAATGGTCATTGACCTCGACAAGTGTACAGGCTGCCAGGCCTGTACCACTGCCTGTGGCATGGAGAACGACACCCTGCCCGGCGAGAACTGGCAGGACGTACTGTTTTATACCGAGGGGGAGTATCCGAGCGGCCGGATGAAGTGGCTGCCTCGGCCGTGCATGCAATGCGAGGACCCGTCCTGCGTGCACGTCTGCCCCACCCGGGCGACCTACAAGGATCACGACGCCGGGGGCATCGTGTTTATCGACTGGGACAAGTGCATCGGCTGCAAGTACTGCATGATTGCCTGCCCTTACGGCGTGCGTTTCTTCGCCGACGAGGCCCCCCTGGTGGAGCCGGATCTCAAGGAGATCTTTCCCGGCAGTGGCGGCCGGCTCTGGGATCCGCCGGGCCAGAGCCCGGATCAGAACCGCAAGCGTGGCATCGGCGTCCAGCCGAAAGGCGTGGTGTCGAAATGCACCTTCTGCTATCACCGCGTCAGCCAGGCACCCGAGGGTGTTCCGGACCTCGACGAGGACGATCCGGACCTGGTCGAGTACGTGCCGGCCTGCGTGCGGACCTGCCCGCCCAAGGCGCGTTACTTCGGCGATCTGGATAACGCGGACAGCAACGTGAACAAGCTGATCGCGAACAAGAAAGGGGTTCGGTTAAAGGATCACACCGGCAACCGTCCGCAGGTCTATTACCTCGGTGCCGGTGCCGGTATCCCCGCGTTCAAGCCGAAATCCTAAGGGAGAGATGTCATGAGTGCAGATACCATTGATCGCAGGAACACGGGGTTGATGACGGGCCTGCTGGTCGTCGGTGCCGCCATCGCGGTGGTGACGTTTGCCATCGTCGCATTTGCCCTGATCAGTCAGGGCCATGCGGCCTTCAATATGGACGCGAATGTCGCCTGGGGGCTGCCGATTGCCACCTATGTGTATTTCGCCCTGATGTCCTCGGGGCTGACCCTGATTGCCGCACTGGCCATGGTGTTCGGCTTCAAGCAGTACTATCCGCTGATCAAGCGGGCCATCTGGCTCGCGATCATCACTCTGGTGGCCGGCCTTGCCGTGCTCGCGATGGAGTTGGGCCATACGTTCCGCATGCTGTGGGCGCTTCCGCTGAATCTGCAGATCGAGTCTGCGATGTTCTGGATGGGGGTGTTCTACCTTCTGGACCTGATCTTCATGGCCTGGAAGTTCCAGATGATGGAGCGGGGCGACTGGACCAGCCGGCTCAGCCGCCAGGTCGGAATTGCCTCGTTCATCGCCGTGCTTCTGGCGGCCGGGACGCTCGCCCTGATCTTCGGAATGATGAGCATGCGGCCGTTCTGGTTCGATCCGACCCTGCCGGTCTGGTTCTACGCCACGGCGGCGCTTTCGGGTGTCGCGGCGCTGGTGTTCTTTACCTATCTCTCCTACGGCATGGATCGTTCGGGCATGCCCGAAGGTCTGCGCATGGATCTGGAGGGCCCGCTGCCGAAGCTGTTCCTGGCCCTGGCGGGGATTACGCTGGTGTTGTTCCTGTCGCGGATGACGACCGGGTTGTACGCGAATGCGCCTGAGGTCAACGTGGTGTGGAGTGACTATCTGCTGGCTTCCGGCTGGTTCCACTTTGCCGTGTGGGGCGGGATTCTGCTGCCGTTCGTGCTGCTGCTGGGGCGCGGTATGCGCAACGCGCCGGGCGTGCAGATGCTGGCGGCGATCCTGGTGCTGATCGGTATGTTCATCGAGCGGCTCTACTTCGTGGTCGGTGGCCAGGTGGTCCCGCTGTTCAAGGGAACCTGGGAGCGGGGTCTGGTGGAATATGCCCCGTCGTCCACGGAATGGGTGCTGACCGTGATGGGTATCGCACTGGTCTTCGCGCTGTATGGCCTGGGCGAGCGCCTGTTCAACCTCTCCGATAGCCCGATGGCGGCTGCGGGCGAGGAGGCCGCGGGTGGCCAGGAAGCGGCCACCAGTTCCTGAGGCGAATGCGGCTTGCCGGAAACCCGGAGGCCGGGGACATCCCGGACCTCCGGCGTTTTGCGTTGGGCCCGGGGGTATGAATGCCCGATGGTGGTTTACGCCTCCCGGCAAACCGCACCGGCGACCAAGGAGTCGACATGAACGAGACCGAGAATCAATCCCTGCTTCCGCTGGGCGAGGCCATGCTTTGTCTGGGGCAGGCCTTCTTGCCACCGCGCGATCGCACCCGGGTCGACGCGATGCAGGGTCCCCTGATCGAGGACTTGCAGGCACTGAACAGCGATCTGAATTTCGCCGGGGAGGGTGATCTGAGCGCGTTGCAGGACGCCCTGCGTGGAACGGGTGACGCGGAAGGAGGCCTGTTGCGAATCTACAGTCGCCTGTTTCTTTCGCCGCCATTTCCGGCTCCCCTGAATGCCGGGATCCAGCTCGATGGCAGCCTGATGGGTTCGTCCACGGTGGAGATGGAAGCCTTCTATCAGCGCTACGGACTGACACGTGATCCGGATTTTCGCGATCTGCCGGACCATCTGGCTCTGCAATTGCAGTTTGTGGGCTACCTGTTGGGGCTGGTGGCGGAGGCCGCGGATCCGCAGGAGCGCGAACGGATCGCGGCGGACGCCGGCGATTTTGTCCGCCGTTTTCTGCGCCCGTGGTTGCCGAATTTCGTGCGCCAGCTCGAAGAGGCGGTCGGGTATGCCCCTGCCGCCGAGGTGTATCGAACACTCGCCATCGTGTTGCGAGGGGTAGTGGCGCGGGTGATCGAGTGTCTGGATGGAATGGCGCCCGTAGTCGCACAGCAAGGGGATTCGGAGAGGCTTCCGTCTTCGGTGGATGGGGCGATTCGGGCACGGATGCCGGAGTCTGCCGCGGAGCCCGAAAATGCACCGGCCGCCTGTCGCGTGTGCGGCACAGCGTTCGTTCCCGGCGGTGATCTGGCCTTCATGGTGCACCAGTTGGAGGAGCGGGGGCTGGCGACCGAGCACATGTATGTCTGTCCCGATTGCCGGGACGGGGAGATGGGCCTGAGCCGGATGAAGGTCAAGCTCCCGGACAATGCTCGCAAGTTGATGTAAAAGGCGGCTGGTGCCTGGGGCGCGGGATGAGCCGGTTGATATACTGCCATTGACCACGGCCACATCGGAGGCAGGGTACGCCGTATGAAGCGCCGCAACTTTCTGGGGCTGATCGCACTCGCATCGGCGATTCCGGGGGCGGCTCTCGCGCGGCCGGTCGTGCGGATTGGTCTGACGCCGGTGTTTCTGGATGACCAGACCTTTCTGAATCGCTGGCAGGCCTACCTGGAAGAGCGGCTTGGCGGGCGGGTGGAGTTCATTCAGCGCAGCAGTTATCGCGAGATTACCGAGCTGGTTCTGAACGGACGTCTGGACTTTGCATGGCTGTGCGGCTATCCATACGTGCGCTATCAGGATTACATGGACCTGCTGCTGGTGCCCATTTATCAGGGCGAACCCCTGTACCGTTCGTACCTCATCGTCGCAGCGGAAGATGCCCGGACCCGGACCTTCGCTGATCTGGAAGGCCGTCTTTTTGCATTCTCCGATCCATTGTCGAATTCCGGCTGGCTGGTGCCGCAGGCACAACTGCTTTCGGGTGGACATGATCCGGAACATTTTTTTGCACGGACCTTCTTTGCCGGTGCGCACCGGAACGTGGTCGAAGCGGTCGCGGTGGGCCTGGCGGATGGGGGTTCGGTCGACGGGTATGTCTATGAGGCGCTGGCCCGTCTGCATCCTGAATTGACCCGGCGCACGCGGATCATCTGGCGCTCGGAAACCTATGGGTTTCCCCCGGTCGTTGCGCGACGCGGTGCCGATCCGGAGTTGCGGGAGCGATTCCGGGATGCCCTGCAAGGCATGCAGGATTCGGAGCAGGGACGAGCCCTGCTGGAGCAATTCTATCTGGATGGTTTCGAAGCCCCGGAAGCCGAGTTGTACACCGGTATCGAGCGTCTGATGCGGCGCGTCGAACGCGCCTGAGATGCATCTTCGGGACCTCAGCTACCGGGTCAAGACGCCATTGAGCGTGGTGCTGGTGATCCTGCTGACGGCACTTATCCTGTCCAGTGTGCTGCTCGTCCGTGCCTATCAGGACAGTCGCGCGGATCTGATTTCGAATGCGCTTGATCTGGGGACGGTACTGAGCCGCACCCTGCGTCCGGCCATGACGCGGGACGAAGTGTGGCAGGCGTACGAGACGATCATGTCACCCCTGGAAAGGGACGCTGGCTGGCAGTACGCGGTGGAGCAGGGCGGGGAGCCAGCGATCCCGGTCGAGGGCAAGCCGGAACGCGAGATCTATGTCCTGGATACGCGGAATCGAGTGTATGTGGCGTCGCGTCCACGGGAATACCCGATGCTGCAACCACTGGCCCGACGCGGTCCCGAACACGCGGAACTGGTACGCCGGATCGAGACGCTCGAGGACCGACGCCCGTTGGTTGTTGACGATGTCTGGTCCGGGCGTTACGTGATGGTAGTCCCGATCCTTGCGGAGGACTCGGCGCCCCTGGGGACCCTGGTGTTGAGTTATTCCAGTTCTCTGCTTGTGCCACGGTTCCTCAATGCGGTGGAACAGGTGATCCTGGCGACCCTGCTGGTGTTGATCGTGCTGTTGCCGCTTGGCTGGTACTGGGGGAAGCGCCTGACGGAACCGCTGGCGCATCTCTCGGACTGCATGCGCAAGGTGGGCAGCGAAGTGCCCAGTGATCTCCAGTGCGACCTGTACGAAGGGCGCGACGAGATTGGTCAGGTCTCCATGCGATTCCGGAGGATGCTGGAGGAGCTGCGCGAAAAGCAGGATCTCGAACGCAGCATGATTGCCTCCGAACGGCTTGCGGCGGTGGGGCGCCTGACCGCCGGGATTGCGCACGAGATCAACAATCCATTGGGAGGCATGCTGAACGCGATCAGCACCTACCGGCGTCATGGTGGTGAGCGTGACCCGGTCGCCGACCGCACGGTGTCGCTGCTTGAGCGCGGCCTGGTGCAGATCAAGGGGACGGTGGGTGCGCTGCTGGTGGAGGCACGACTGGAGAGCCACGCGCTGACCCCGGACGACTTGCGTGACATCCGCACGCTGATCCAGCCGGACATCCAGCGCAAGGGCCTGGAGCTGGTCTGGGACAGTACCCTGGATGCGGCGGTCCCGTTGCCATCCTCCCAGGTGCGTCAGGTGTTGCTGAACCTGCTGCTGAACGCCATCCAGGCCAGTGAAGAGGGCGGACGGGTCGTGTGCTGGCTGCGTTGTGACGAAGCGTTTTTCCGGGCCGCGGTCAGCAACTCCGGTTCGTTTATCGACCGGGAACAGATGGCACACCTGTTCGAACCATTCGCCCCCAGCCGGCATGATGGACATGGCCTGGGCCTGTGGGTGACCTACCAGCTGATCCAGCAGCTCGACGGGCGCATCGAGGTCAAGAGCAACACCGTCGCGACCGTCTTCGAGGTCACCCTGCCGCTGCATCAAGGGGAACAATCATGAGCGAACGAACGCGCCTGTGTCTGATCGAGGACGACCTGATCATGGGCGAGTCGCTGTGTGATCGCTTCGCCCTCGAAGGCTATGCGGTGGACTGGTACCAGGGCATTGCCGAGGCCCGGGCGCACCTGGACACGCAGGATTATTCGCTGGTGCTCAGCGACATCCGGCTCGGCGACGGGCAGGGCGACGAGCTGTTCCTGGAACGCCAGGAGGCCGGGGGCATTCAGGTGCCGTGGGTCTTTATCACCGGCTACGGGACGGTCGATCGTGCCGTCGAACTGCTGAAGCGCGGGGCGGCCGATTACATCACCAAGCCCTTCGATCTCGATGCCCTGGTGGACAAGCTCGGCGATCTGGTCGCGGATGCCGATCTGGCCGGCGTCAGCGACAGCGAGCGCCTGGGCACCTCGCCCCCGATGCGTCGGATCTCGGCCTTGCTGGGGCGCCTGGCGGAACAGTCGAGCACCGTGCTGGTGACCGGCGAGTCGGGCACCGGCAAGGAAGCGGTGGCGCGCGAGCTGCACCGGCTGGACCCCGCCCGCTCCGACAAGCCGTTCGTGCCCGTCAACTGCGGCGGGCTGACCGAAACGCTGCTCGAGGCGGAACTGTTCGGCCACGAGAAGGGGGCATTTACCGGGGCGGTGCGCGCGCGCCCCGGGGTGTTCGAACAGGCCCATGGTGGAACCCTGTTTCTGGACGAGGTCGGCGACATGCCGCCGGTGATGCAGGTCAAGCTTCTGCGTGCGATCCAGGAGCGCCAGGTAGTGCGGGTCGGCGGCGAGACGCCGATCCCGGTCGAGCTGCGCCTGATCTGTGCCACCCATCGCGACCTGTTGCAGATGGTGCGGGAAGGCCGCTTCCGCGAGGATCTCTATTACCGCATCCATGTGATCCATCTGCGCATCCCGCCATTGCGCGAACGGCCCGAAGATATCCCCTGGCTGGTGCAGCGGTTCCTCGACGATTTTGCGCGCGAGCACGGCGAGCCCCGCAAGCACCTGACGCCCGCTGCGGAGACCACCCTGTTACGCCACCCCTGGCCGGGCAATATCCGCGAACTCAAGCACGCCATCGAACGCGCCTGCATCATGAGTCCGGGGACCGATCTGGCTGCCGATGCGCTGTTCGACGAACCCGTTGTCGAACCGCCGCCCCAGGCCGAAGGCGAGCAGCCACGCCTCAGTCATTACCTCCAGGCCTGCGAGGAGAGCTACATTCGCCGGGCCCTCGATCTCCACGACGGTCATATCGGCCACACCGCCGCCAATCTGGGGATCAGCCGCAAGAACCTCTGGGAGCGCATGAAGCGCCTGGGCATCCCGAGCGGGGCGGGGCACGCGGACTGAATGCGCGATAGCAAAACCGAAGTAGAGAGGTCCCCTTCGAGGTCACTGCCATCGCGAGCCGTGCCCCCCACGTTATCGCCAGGAGCACACCTCCCACGTCATCGCGAGGAGCGAAGCGACGTGGCGATCTCCTTGGCGGTCCCAGCGCTGGCCCGGGCGAACGTCGGGGGTTCCGTCACGAGGTTGCCGCGGCCCCTGCGGGGCCTCGCAATGACGGGGGCAGGACGCACGTCATCGTCTACTTCCCCTGGTTCGCGCTCGCCCCCTCGGCCATCCAACGGGGACATCACTTCTGCGGGCCTGCAGCGCGCTTTGCCGTGCGCGGTGATTTGCGGCAGGCTTTCGCGTTTCGCAACGGGAGACGACGATGGCGTGTGGCCATGACCATGGGGCGGGGGCGTCCGGGGCCCGCCGGCATGCATTTACCCGGGGCCTGCATGCGCTGGGCGACGGCGCTTGGGCCTATCTGCAACCGGACGGTGGCTGGGGCTGGAGTAACGCCGGGCTGATCGTGGACGGCGAGGAGTCGCTCCTGGTCGATACCCTGTTCGACGAGCGCCTGACCGCCGGCATGCTCGCGGAGATGGATGCGGCGACCGGCATCGGCG
>SKNJ01000183.1 GCA_007120575.1 Thioalkalivibrio sp. | reverse complement strand
GGGAACGTAAGGTCATAAAGCTTCTCCTCGTGAAGTACGGATTGGAGTATAGTCCTGTCGACTTAACAACAGCTTAACAGGCTAGCGCCGACAATGCCGGGGATGGAACGGGATCAGGCCCTTGCGATTGTGATGGACCTCACGGGGGAATCAGTGTTCCTCCAGTATAGGGGAGGGCGGAGCGCGAAACAGCACAACGTCGCGCCCCGGGAGTTGCAGGTCCCAGCCGAACCGCCGTGCGATCCAGCGCAGGGTTTCGGGACCGTAAAAGGCCACATGGGTGGGGTCGCGGCGATAGTGCCAGCGATGAAACCCGGCCGCTTCCGGTGGCCACCCGCTCATGATCGCCAGAATCCCGCCTGGGCGCAGGCGCGCCTGCATCGCGTGCAGTTCATCCAGCGGGCGGTGGAAGTGCTCCAGGGCCTCGGTGCAGGTGATGAAATCGAACGGCCCCCCCGGCGCTTGCGTCGGCCCGAATACGGGGTCGTAAAGCGCGACGGCGTAGCCGCGCTGGCGGAGTTCCGAGGCGAGGGCCGGTCGGGGCCCGCTGCCCCAGTCGAGCCCCGCGGCGGGCGGTGGGCAGGTCCGGGTGAGGGGTTCGGTCAGACGTTGCAGGAACCGGCGGTAACCGGGGTCTTCCGGATCATTTTCGTGTGTACGGTACCAGCGCTGTTCGCTCTCAAGATCGGGCCAGGCGCGAGGCGTCAGCAGGATCAATGCACAGGCCGGGCAGCGAAGGTAATCACCGGGCGCCGGGTCGCGTACTCCGCGGTGATAGAAACGACGCAGCGGCGCATGTCCGCACAGTGGGCAACTGCCCATGAACGAGTCTCCCCGTGTGACCCAACAGGGAAACACTGATCAGCGTAGCGGAAAAGATACGGCGCTTGCGTGCGCGCGAATCAATCAACGGCCCCCTAGCCCGGATATTTCATGAATTGCACGCGCCCTCGCTGGTCTCTTGGCCGCACAGGGAATTTTCCTCAGTCGGCCGTATTGCCCAATACGGCACTCCTTCGGAAAATCCCCTGTGCGGCCAATATCCTGCGCGATCATCACGCGAATTCATGAAACATCCGGGCTAGCGTCGCAGGAAACGATACCACGACGTGATATCCAGCAGGCTCGACAGGGACCGTGCGAGATGGGCGAAGGCGGCCGCCTTCAGCACGCGTTCGGCGTGATCATAGTCCGGTGGGTGCAGGTAGTTGCCCTGGCGCAGCAGTGGCATCGCACGCTGAAAGCTGGCATCCAGTTCGGTGGGCAGGGTGACACAATGCACCAGTGCTGCCGTCCCCATGGCGAGGATGCCGCCCAGCAGGAACAGAACCCCCGGGGCCGGGTGGCCACTGAGCAGGGTGATGACTGGAATGCCCACGAGCAGCCAGGCTCCGATCCGCTGGCCGCAGTGGGCGCAACTGACCAACTGGCTGCGCAGGACCAGCGGGGCATAGTCCTGGGCATGCTGGATGGCGTGGCCCACCTCGTGGGCAGCGACCGTAACGGCGGTGAGCGAATGTCCGTCATGGTTCGGTTCGGATAGCCGGACGGTATGGGTCACGGGATCGTAGTGATCGTCGTCCGGGGTGCGCTCGACTGCGATTCCGGTCAGGCCGTGCCGATCCAGCAGGTCGCGGGCGAGCTCCGCGCCTGTGCCGGAATAGCGGTGGGCCGGGCGGCTGTATTTCTTCAATGTATGCCGCACCCAATAGCCTGGAAGCCAGGCCAGAAGCAGCACCAGAGGCATGAACGCGATCAGGAACCTCATGTCTGCATCATCGCGCGTGCAATGCGGGGAGGGGAAGTATCCCAAGGGGGATATGCGGCTTCAGCGATTCAGCACACGCACGTTGAGCGTGATGCCCACGCTAACCCGACAGCTCCTAGCCCGGATATTTCATGAATTGCACGCGCCCTCGCTGGTCTCTTGGCCACACAGGGAATTTTCCTCAGTCGGCCGTACCGCCCAATACGGCACTCCTTCGGAAAATCCCCTGTGCGGCCAATATCCTGCGCGATCATCACGCGAATTCATGAAACATCCGGGCTAGCGTCGCAGGTAACGGAACCACGAAGCGATGTTCAGCAGGCTCATCAGGGACTGTGCGAGATAGGTATAGGCCGCGGCCTTGAGGATGCGTTCGGCGTGCCGGTAGTCCGGTGCGTGCAGATAGTTGCCCTCGCGCAGCATGGGCATCGCGCGTCGGAAGCTCGCGTCGAACTCGGTGGGCAAGGTGACGAAATGCACCAGTGCTGCCAGGCCCATGGACAGGACGCCGGCCAGCAAGAACAGCAGGCCCGGGGCCGGGTGGCGCGCGAGCAACGTGATGAACGGGATCCCTACCAGCATCCAGGCGCCGATCTGCTGGCCGTAACGGGTCAGCCCCACGAGGGTGCTGCGCACACGCAGCGGGGCATAACCCTGGGCGTGCTGCACCGCGTGGCCGACCTCGTGGGCCGCCACGGTGACCGCGGTCAGCGAGTGGCCGTCGTGGTTCTCGGGGGACAGGCGTACGGTGCGCGAGGTCGGGTCGTAGTGATCTCCGTCCTTCGTCGTCTCTACCCCGACCTTGTTCAGTCCGTGACGGTCCAGTAACTCGCGCGCCAGTTCCGCGCCAGTGCCGTCGTAGCGATCGGCAGGCTGGTGGTATTTCTTCATGGTGTGGCGCACCCACCAGCCGGGTGCCCACGCCGCAAGCAGCAGCAGCGGGACAAGCAGGATCAGCAGTCGCATGCGTTCATGTTCGCCCGAATTCCGGGTCGAGGGGAAGAGTCAGCGGTTACAGCCAGGTCGTCCGCACCCGCGCGGTGGCCGGTGCGGACGATCCCTGGCAGGGGCTCGACCGTCAGTCGTCGGCCTCATCGTAATCGCCCTTGTGCTTGGGATTCGGGCGGGCCCGCTGGTCGTGCGTGTAGTCCTGGTGGGTATCGTCGCCCTCGGCCTTCTCCTGTAAAAGACGCAGGTTGGCCGCCGGCGCCGCCCCGTCCTTTTCCTGACCAAAGTAGATGGTCTGGTGCGGGAACGGGATCTCGATGCCGGCGGCGTCGAAGTGACGCTTGACCAGGCGGTTGAACGCGCGGCCCAGGCCGAACTGGGTGCCCGGCAGGGTCTTGATCCGGATCCGGACGTTGACCGAGCTGTCCGCCAGGGCGGTGACCCCGTGCACCTCTATCTCGTCGAGGATATTCGGACCCTGGTCCGGGTCTTCCTTCAGTTCCTCGAAGGCCTCACGCAGGCGCACGATGACCTCGTCGATGTCCTCGCGATAGGCGACGCCGTATTCGCCGACGTGGTAGGCGAACTCGCGCATGTAGTTCC
>SKNJ01000178.1 GCA_007120575.1 Thioalkalivibrio sp. | reverse complement strand
GTGGACGGCCATTCGCGCCACAACACCTGCTCAGGATTGCTGAGATCAAATTCATCGACTTCGGAGTCCAGTACCGGGAAAACCAGCGGCCATTCGGTGTCATCGACCACGGCCTTCACGAATGCATCTGTGATCAGCAACGAACAATTGAACTGCCTGAGGACGCCATCGGACCGCTTGGCGCGGATGAAATCCATCACGTCGGGATGGGACACATCGAAGGTTGCCATCTGTGCACCACGGCGGCCACCGGCCGACGATACCGTGAAACACATCTTGTCGTAAATATCCATGAATGACAGCGGGCCGGAGGTGTAGGCGCCGGCACCGGAGACATAGGCACCCTTCGGACGCAGGGTCGAAAACTCATAGCCGATGCCGCAACCGGCCTTAAGGGTGAGGCCCGCCTCATGGACCTTGCCCAGGATATCGTTCATCGAGTCTTGAATCAGACCCGAAACGGTACAGTTGATCGTCGAGGTGGCCGGCTTGTGTTCCAGGGCACCGGCATTCGATGTGATGCGGCCGGCGGGAATGGCGCCTCTGCGCAACGCCCAGAGAAACTCGCGATACCAGCTTTCTTTGGCTTCCTCGGTTTGCTCGACTTCTGCCAGGGCACGCGCGACGCGCTTGTAGGTATCATCGATTTCCTGGTCGATGATCTGCCCTGACTTGGCTTTAAGTCGATACTTCTTGTCCCAGATGTCAAGCGACGCTTCCTGAAAGGCGATTTCCGGAAGCGCTGACGATAATGCCTCTGCCGAAACGCTCATGCCCGCAACCTCTTGATTATGATCTGTTAGTGATAGTTATTCACAGGTTGTAAACCCCCTTGTTCACAACCTGTTGTGGCCCCGCCCACCTAAAAACACAAGATATTGTGCTAACGACTGAATACCTTACGCCTTTAGAATTCTCGATGCAAGTCTCCCGAGCCATGGATTCGGCAAGTTCTTGGTTCGTGCAGGGAATGGGCGACGACGCGCAACGGACGTAGCGCGGGAGATGGCAAAAGGACTGTGTTATTCGGTTTCGCGTTTGAGATCGCGTTCCATGAGCACCTGCACTCCCTTGCGGGCGTTCCAGCCACGAAAGAGAATGCCGTGCACCTGTTCCGAGATGGGCATGTCCACGCCAGTGCGCTGGGCCAGGCGCATGACCTCTTCGGAGGTCTTGATGCCCTCCACGACCTGACCGATTTCGGCAACGGCCTCCTCGCGGGACTTGCCTTGCCCCAGCGCCAGACCGAGTCGGCGATTGCGCGACAGGTCGCCGGTACAGGTCAGGACGAGATCGCCGATTCCGGCCAGCCCCATGAGGGTGCGGGGATCGCCCCCCATGGCCTGCCCCAATCGCATCATTTCGGCCAGTCCACGCGTAATCAATGCGGCGCGGGTATTACTACCCAGCGCCATGCCATCGGCCATGCCACAAGCCACGGCCAGTACGTTCTTGATGGCGCCGCCCAGTTCGGCACCGATCAGGTCAGCGGTGTAATAGGCACGAAAGCTGGCGCCATGCAGCATCTCTGCCCAGCAGTGGCCGAATTCCGGCGTATTGGCGGCAACCGTGACGGCCGTCGGCAATCCTTCGGCTACTTCCCGAGCAAAGGAGGGGCCGGTGACCAGGGCCAGCGGAACCTCATCACCAAAATGATCGATCGCCACCTCATGCAGCAGCCGACCGGCACCGGGCTCGAAACCCTTGCTGGCCCAGGCCAGCCCGCTCTCGGGCGAAATATGCGGTGCCAGTCGTTTCAGGGTCTCGGCAAACGCATGACTGGGGGTAACCACCAGCACGCGATCAACGCCGTCCAGCGATGTATCGAAGTCGGCCGACACACTGATGTTGTCGGCCAATTCGATCCCGGGTAGATAGCGCTGGTTGACCCGATCAGACTGCATTGCTGCAGCCTGATCGGCATCACGCGCCCACAGACGTACCGTATGCCCGAGACGCGAAAGCTGGATGGCCAGCGCCGTTCCCCAGGATCCGGCACCAAGGACGGCGACCGAGATTGCCACGGGTCAGGAATCGCTTTCCGATTCGGTGCTTTCGTCGGCCTGGCCGTTGCCCTGTTCGCCTTGCTTGCGGGCTTCTTCCAGGCGCTGGCGGAAAACCGCCTCGAAGTTGATCGGCTGCAGCGGGGGAAGGAAGAAACCGCCGGCACTGACCATCTGGGCAATCTGCGTGCGACAGTACGGGAAAAGCACGTTCGGACAAAGCACATTGACCACGTAGGGCATCTGCTCTTCGCTGAAGCCGGCGAACTGGAAAATGCCGCCGTATTGCACTTCAGACAGGAACGCCGTCTTGTCACCCTGCTTGGAGGTGATCGTCACCGAAAGCACGATTTCCCATCGATTGTCGGCAACCTGGTTGGTGCGCTGCGACAGGTTCATGTTGATATCGGGCTGCCCGCCCTGCTGATCAAGCTCAAGCACATTGGGGGCTTCAAAGGAAGCGTCCTTGAGATAGACATGCTGAACGGCCATTTGAGCATCCTGCTGATTGGCCTGGTTGGCGCCTGCAGCGCCCTGATTCTCTTCTGCCATGGTATCTAATGGTTCCTGTGTCGTTGAAATGGATGGAATCGCTGAAACCTGAGTTGTTCAGGTCAACTGGTTTCGCGGGACTTCTTCTCGTCCCGTGTTTTTTTCTTGTCCTTGCCGCCGGGCTTGGCCGCACCCTTGTGACGGGTGACCGGCTGCTGATCGCTGATCCATTGTGTCAGTCCGCCGGTAAGCACATTGACATTGGTAAAGCCGAGTCGGCTGAGGCGATTGGCCATTTGTGGCGAAACCTGTCCGTTTTTGCAGTAAATCAGGAGAGGCCGTTCCCTGTGCTTGAGTAACTGCTGGTTACCGGACTCGATCTTCGACGGCGGCATATGCAAGGCGCCATGGATATGGCCCTTGGCGTAGTCGGCACTGTTGGAGACATCGAGAATGATCGGATCCTCCCGATTGATCATGTGCACGGCAGCGAGTGAATCGACCTCCTTCCACTGTCGAATCAGACGGGAAACCTCGTAGATGATCCAGGCAATCAGCACCACCGCAAAGATTCCGGACAGAATCGCGTTGTTGCCGACAAACTCGATGATTCGCTCCATTACCGATTCCAGCTTGGCCAAAGCCCCCCATTATCCTAGATATAGGCTTTCGTTGCCAGCACCCTGGTGCCCCACTATGGGATAATTGATCGGGTGCACCCACCGCAATACAAGGATTACCGCTTCCAATGTCAGCTCATCAGCCACTGGTTCTGTTGATTCTCGACGGCTGGGGCCACCGCGAGGCCGCCCCTGACAACGCCATCAGTACCGGCCATACGCCGAACT
>SKNJ01000155.1 GCA_007120575.1 Thioalkalivibrio sp. | reverse complement strand
GGCAACCTCCTGCCCAACGATCAGCGTCAAACGGCCTTTGGCAGTTTTCTTAGGTCGGCAAGCCTGGACGAGTTACCAGAGCTTTTTAATGTTTTGAAAGGGGATATGAGCCTCGTTGGTCCAAGACCATTGCTGATGGATTATTTGCCCCTGTACGATGATTCACAGGGAAGGCGGCATGAGGTGAAACCCGGTATTACCGGCTGGGCGCAGGTTAACGGACGCAACACCATAAACTGGGAGCAGAAATTCGAACACGATGTGTGGTATGTGGACAACCAAAGCCTGTGGTTGGATATCAGGATCCTTTGGATGACCGTGCTGAAGGTTTTCAAACGCGAAGGCATTAATGCAGCGGGTGGCGGATGGACTGAGCCATTTAGCGGAAGCAAGGATCGCTCATAATAACAAAGATCAATGAAACAAAAACTCGTCATCATCGGCGCCGGCAACGTAGGCGCTTTTCTTGCCTATAACCTGGAGTTGTTTGATGGCAGTTACAAGCTGCTGGGCTTCCTGGACGACGACCCCAAAAAAGCCGGCACCAGCCTTGCCGGCTACCCCGTGCTGGGCAAGGTGAGTGACATCCACCAATACCCCGCTGGCACTGCCGTGGCAGTGGGCATCGCGGCGCCCCTGACCCGCAGGCGCATAGTGGAGGAGATCATGCACTTGTCATTCGATTTCCCCAGCTTTATTGCCCGCAACGCCTGGCTGTCAAAGGCTGTGACAGTGGGCAAGGGGGTGATCATCTATCCCGGGGTAAGCATCAACTACGAGAGCGTGCTGGGCGACTTCGTGATCATGAACATGAACTGCGCCCTCGGCCACAACGCCGGCATCGGCAACTACTGCACCCTGGCCCCGGGCGTGAACTTCGGCGGCTTCACCACCCTTGGTGAGTGTGTGGATGTGGGGATAGGGGCTTCCACCCGACAGAACACCCGCATCGGCAGCAACAGCATCATTGGCGGTCAGTCCATGGTTACCGGCACCGTGCCCGAAGGTTCATTGCTGGTGGGCGTACCGGGAAAGGTGGTGCGGGGCAGCGGGAAGTAGGCGGTAGGCAAGAAAATCCCTGATCACTTGTGCTGAGCTTGTCGAAGTACCCGCTACCTGAAATTAATCTCCAGGCGATTAAAAGGTTAATATGACATACTACCTTTTTCTTGATGAGTCTGGTGATCATGGCTTAAAAAATATTGATCCCAATTTCCCGGTATTTGTACTCTGTGGGGTTGTAATCTCAGAACCGGATTACTTAAGCCTGATTGAAGATTTCCGTAACATAAAACAGAAATTCTGGGGTGAGAAAAAGGTGATATTTCATTCCCGGGACATCCGTAAATGCCAGAAAGAATTTCAAATTCTTCTGGACTTAGAAATTAAAAGGGAATTTCTGGAACTGCTCAACAAAGCAATTCAAAAGGCAAATTACTCAGTGATTTCTTCTGCCATTGATAAAACCGCTTTCCTGAAACAATATGGCAAATTAAAAAACGATGTTTATGAAGTGGCTCTATCTTTTATACTGGAGCGTGCGGTTTTTTTTCTGGATGCAACGGACAGGAATATCAGAAAATGTAATCTCATTGTAGAACAAAGAGGAAAAAAAGAAGACCAAAAGCTCCGGAAACATTTTGACCATTTATTCCAGGTAGGAACCTATTACATAAGCGCTGAGCGGATAAAAAAATACAATTTCAGCATTGACTTTAAACCTAAAAGCCAAAACATTCAAGGTCTTCAATTATCAGATCTGATTGCTTATCCGATTGCAACTTATGTATTGGACAGTGACAGGGCAAATCCTGCATTCGATATTGTCAAACCAAAGATATATTCAGAGAGGGGGAATTTATACGGGCTGAAGATTTTCCCATAAAAAAACAGGAGCCCGTTTAAGGAACTCCTGCCGACCGGGGACACCCCAGTCCCTTATTTTGTATGTACAAATTTACAACAAATGTTGCAAAGAAGCAAGAACTTATCACCAAATAAATTGTTAAATTCTCCACTCAAAAGGGCTGTTTTGCATTCCCGGTTAAGCTGTTTTTTCTATTACTGCACCATCACCAACCACAACGTCCTTGCCGGGTAAACAGGAAACAGTAGTTGTATGCACGTAAATCCACGACCATCAGCGTTTCCCGGACCGCATTCGTGGCACTTGTGCTGAGCTTGTCGTAGTATTCGCGTTCTGAAAAAGCTAACATCAAACCTCATTTTTTTGTGCCTTTAACGTGAAATGAGTGACGATAAATCAAATATAGTCAGCGACTTAAGCCCGCAATATTTCTGGGATACCGATGTAAAAAAACTCGATGCCGATGATTCCAGGCGCCTCATTATCGAGCGGGTTTTCTCATTGGGTTCAGTGGAAGATATCCGGCGGGTCATTGCCTATTACGGAGAACCACGGTAGTGGAAGTGTTGACCAGCCTGAACTACCTTGACCCCAAGACCCTTCATTTTGTTGCATTATTGTTCAGCATCCCCTTAAGCACGTTCAAATGCTACAAACGCAAACACTCGAACCCCCAACACTGGAGCTCCTGAAAAGCCTGCAAAAAAAGGAATATCTGAAAGGTTTCAGCCTGGCCGGAGGTACTGCCCTTTCGCTTTATTACGATCACCGGAAATCCATCGGCCTGGGTCTTTTTTCCGATAAATGTTAACTTTAGGGTGTACAGTTTGCTCCGGAATGGGTTGTACAGTTTGGCCCGGAATCAGGTGTACAGTTTCACCGGAACAGGGTGTTCACTTTAGTCCGGAATTTGCACAAATCGAAAAACTTGCACAAAAGCTGTTCGTGTTGAGTTCCGGGTTTTTACCCTGCTCACAACTGGCGATTCAGCAGGGGCTGGAATCTTTGTGAATATTTGTGCTGCATTTGTGGACAAAACCAGTGAACGCTTCTGACCTCTGATATCAAAGCTTCAACGATTAACAAACCTACATTCCCCGTGAGCCGCAAATCCATCCTTGCCACCATCCTGCTCGCAACAGCCACCCTCCTCGCGGTGTTCCTCTGGCGCGGGGGGCACTGGCTGGTGGCTGAGTCGGACCTCCAGGAGGCCGATGCGGTGGTTGTGCTGCTGGGCGGCACTCCCGAGCGGGAGCTGGAGGCGGCGGATGTGTACAACAACGGCTATGCCCAAAAGATCATTCTGTCCAGGTTTGCCACCCACGGCCGGGAGCTTTTGAACTCATTCCGCATCGAAATGCCAAGCGGATCGGAAAACACGGTTTCTGTCCTGAGGCAGCTTGGGGTTGCGGCCGAACACATCGTCATTGCCCCCGGGACCAACAGCAGCACCCGGGGCGAGGCCAGGGCCGTGGCCAACTACCTGGGGCAGCACCCCCATATCGGTTCGGTCATCCTGGTGACTTCGC
>SKNJ01000231.1 GCA_007120575.1 Thioalkalivibrio sp. | reverse complement strand
GAGGATGACGGCCTGATGGTGATGCGCACGGTCTCCAAGCTGGGGCTGGCCGGTGCACGGCTTGGCTATCTGGCAGGCACGCCGGCCTGGATCGATGCGCTGGATCGCCTGCGTCTGCCGTACAACATCAACACCCTGACCCAGCGCTCGGTGGCCTTCGCCCTGGAGCACCGCGAGGCGCTGGACGCGCAGGCGCGCGGGATCGTCGAGGAACGCGACCGCCTGAGCGAGCGTCTAACCGGGGCGACGGGGGTCGAGCAGGTCTTTCCCAGCCAGGCGAACTTCATCCTGTTCCGGGTGCGCAGGGGGCAGGGGCACGCGACCTTCGCGGCCCTGCGCGATGCCGGGATCCTGATCAAGGACGTCGGCCGGGCGCATCCGCTTCTCGCGGATTGCTTGCGTGTGACCGTCGGTCGCCCCGACGAAAACGATGCGTTTCTGGCGGCGCTGGAGCACGCGCTCGCGGGTTGACCCGACGTTCTCGGGCCGAGCTCCGTCCGGGGGACGTCTATGGTGCACTCGCCCCGGCCGCCTGCCAGGCGCTGACTCGCCAGCGCGCCGCGATTAGATCGGGCGCTGGGCGACGGTGGCCTCGAGGGTGCGGGCCTCGCCTTCGCGCTGGAATTCCACTTCCAGGCGTTCACCAGGCTTGGTGCGTGCGATCACGTTGAGAGCCTCGCGCGGGCTGTCGACGCGCTTGCCCGCGAGGTGAGTGATCACATCGCCGGGCTCGAGTCCGGCCTCCTGCGCCGGGCCCTGGCGCAGCACCCCGGCGACCAGCACTCCGCGTGCCGCGTCCATGCCGAACGAGTCGGCCAGCTCGCGGTTCATCGCCTGGACCTCGATGCCCAGCCAGCCGCGCGCGACATAGCCCTGTTCCAGGATCTCGGTCATCACATCGCGGGCGAGGTCTACCGGAATTGCAAAGCCGATCCCGTGAGATCCGCCCGAGCGCGAGAAGATCGCGGTGTTGATGCCGATCAGGTCGCCATGGGCGTTGATGAGCGCACCACCGGAATTGCCGGGGTTGATTGCCGCATCGGTCTGGATGAAGTCCTCGAAGGTGTTGATGCCGAGCCGGTTGCGGCCGGTGGCGGAGACGATCCCCTGGGTGACGGCCTGGCCGACCCCGAACGGGTTGCCGATCGCCAGGACCACGTCACCGACCCGCAGGTCACTGGAGTGGCCGATGGTCGCCACCGGCAGGTCGGGGGCGTGTACGCGTAGCACCGCGAGGTCGGTATCGGGGTCGATACCGATGATCTCCGCTGGGTGCGCGTCGCCATTCGCGAGTACCACCGCGATCGCCTCGGCTTCCTCGATCACGTGGTGATTGGTCAGGATGTGGCCGCGATCGGTCATGATCACGCCGGAACCGAGGCTCGCCTGCTCGCGCTCGTGCGGGGGCGTCGGCTGCCCGAAAAATTCCTGGAACTGCTGCCGGGCGGGGTCGTCGACCGAGCGCGAGGCCATGATGTTGACCACCGCCGGCGCTGCCAGGGCGACGCCGTCGGCATAGCTGGCGGGTGCCGGGTCCACGGCGGCGGGCGCGTCGGCCGGATCCGTGACCTGCAGGGTGGCGGTTCCGGATTCGCGATCCAGCACCTGCGGGAAGAACAGGGCGATCACGATCGCGATTGCCACTCCGGTCAGGGCGGCTTGCGCAAGGAAGCGGGAGAATTTCACCATATAACCGATAATACCGAAGAATCATCCATCCGGGGATCCCGCCTTGACTGATCGTGACGAACTGATGCGCGCGCTGGACGCGGAGCTCGAGCCCGAGCGCTTTCGCGACTACTGCCCGAATGGGCTGCAAGTGGAGGGGCGCCGCGAGATCCGGCGGATCGTCAGTGGCGTCACCGCGTCACTGGCGCTGGTGGACGCGGCGATCGAGGCCGGCGCGGATCTGCTCCTGGTGCATCATGGCTACTTCTGGAAGGGCGAGCCGGCGGTGGTGACCGGGATGCGCCGCGAACGCCTGCGGCGGCTATTGCATCACGAGGTGAATCTGGTGGCCTATCATCTGCCCCTGGATGCGCACCCCGATCTGGGCAATAACGCCCAGCTCGCCCGGCGGCTGGATTTCGTGGTCGAGGGTGTGCTGCGCGAGGACGGCGTGGGCCAGTACGGGCGGCCCGCGCGCGCGATGTCGGGGGCCGCGCTGCGCGATCACCTGAGTGCGGCCCTGGGCCGCGAGGCCCTGTGGGTGCCGGGCGGGGACCATCCGATCGAGCGGATCGCCTGGTGTACGGGCGGCGCACAGTCGTTGCTGACGGAGGCCGCCGCGCTGGGCGTGGACGCCTACATCAGCGGCGAGATTTCGGAGCAGACCACCCACGAGGCACGTGAACTGGGCGTGCACTATTTCGCGGCGGGTCACCATGCCACCGAGCGCTACGGTGCATCCGCGCTGGGCGAGTGGTGCGCGCGGCGCTTCGGACTGGAGCACCGCTTTATCGAGATCGACAACCCGGCCTGAGCCCCTGGACGGCGGGCCCGACGGTCTCGGCTGGAAATCCGGGCCGCTCAAAAAAACCGCCGAAAGAACAACGGGTTAAAAATTCATATATTCGCGTTCCCAGATGCGCCAGGGGCTCGCGCGGGCTGCCGCGCACTTGACCTTATTAGCGTGTTCGGGAATTCTATTGCGATTTTCACGCCCGCCCACGGGCCCTTCGTGACGCGGCGCGAGCGACCGCGCGCCTTGCACCGAATTGGTGCGAAGTCGCGGAGCCTCATTTCAACACGTTGTTTGGAGAGACAAACATGGCAAACCAAGGCGTAAATCGAGGCCGACGCCGGTTCCTCGTCGCTGCGACCTCGGTCGTTGGCGGGGCCGGCGTGGCGGCGGTGGCGACACCGTTCCTGGCGTCCTTGCAGCCCAGCGCGCGCGCCCAGGCGGCCGGGGCCCCGGTGGAATTCGACGTGTCCGCGGTCGAGCCGGGCCAGCGGGTCAGCGTCGAGTGGCGCGGCCAGCCCATCTGGGTCGTGCGACGTACCGAGGAGATGATCGCCGGTTTGTCCGAGGTGACCGATCGTCTGCGCGATCCTGAATCCGAGGTGGAGAGCCAGCAGCCGGCATACGCGCAGAACGAGTACCGTTCGCGCGACCCGGAGGTCCTGGTCGTGATCGGCATCTGCACCCATCTGGGCTGCTCGCCGACCTACCGTCCGGAGATCGGCGATCCCGAGATGGGTGCCGACTGGCAGGGCGGCTGGCTGTGCGGCTGCCACGGTTCGCGCTTCGACCTCGCCGGTCGCGTGTACCGCAACATGCCGGCGGTCACCAACCTGGTCATCCCGCGGCACATGTATCTGACGGACACCTTGCTTGTCATTGGTGAAGACGAAGACGGGGAGGCGATCTAATGGCCAGCAATCCTGATACCAAGATCCAGGGCGGT
>SKNJ01000325.1 GCA_007120575.1 Thioalkalivibrio sp. | reverse complement strand
CTTTCGCGGGCGGCGCTGAAACTCGCTGCGCCTTCGGCTCCGCTCAGACAGTCAGCGCCTCTCTTCCCGCGAAAGCCCTCTCCGCTCGGCGCGACAAACGGGGGGCTGAAGGTCAAGACAGTTGCAGGCCGGAAGGCAGTGGCTATGGATGTGGGCCGGGTGTTCTGGCCTTATCGGCACGCTGGGCCGTTGGCCCTCGCGTGCCGCGCCCGCGGGGCGGGCGCCGGGGGGGGTTCTCGCCACTGGGGCAGATCCTGGGCACAGGGGCTGGGGAACCGTCTGTTTTGACCTTAGCACCCCCGTTTATTCGCCCCTTGCGGAGGGCGTGGCAGGCCGGAAGAAGGCGCCGCATGTCTGAGCGAAGCCGAAGGCGCAGCGAGTTCGGCGCCGCCGGCCTGACGCGTCCTCCGCAAGGTCCCCGGGCGAATAGTCGGGTGTGTTTCTTGGTTACTTCTTTGCACAAGCAAAGAAGTAACTCGCGGCGCGCTGGCGAGTCAGCGCCTGGCAGTATGCGGACCGAAGCCACCATAAACACCAGCGACGAACCCGGCCTAGCCAATCAGCGGCTGACGTCCGGGGCGGGGCCTCCGTAGACGCCAGAGTCGGATCCGGGTCAGGTGGAGGCCTCGTCCAGGCGCTGGCGGGCCGCGGCGGCCTGGCGCCGGACCTGGGCCGGCGCGGTACCCCCGGTCAGGTCGCGTGCCGCGGCCGAGCCCTCCGGCGTCAGCACCGCGAACACATCGTCACCCACCGCCTCGCTGATGGCCTGCAGATCGGCCAGCGGCAACTCCGCCAGATCCACCCCGCGCTCCTGCGCCACCCGCACCGCGCGACCGACGACCTCGTGGGCATCGCGGAAGGCCACACCGCGCCCTACCAGGTAATCGGCAAGATCCGTTGCCGTGGCAAAGCCCTTGCGCGTGGCCGCCAGGGTGTTCTCCGCGCGCACCTCCAGGCTGGGTACCATGTCGGCAAACGCTCGCAGCGAGCCGAGCAGGGTATCCACGGTGTCGAACAGCGGCTCCTTGTCCTCCTGGTTGTCCTTGTTGTAGGCCAGTGGCTGGCCCTTCATCAGGGTCAACAGTGACATCAGGTGGCCATATACCCGGCCGGTCTTGCCACGCACCAGTTCCGGCACGTCGGGGTTCTTCTTCTGCGGCATGATCGACGACCCGGTGCAGTAGCGATCCGGGAGGTCGATGAACGCGAACTGCGCGCTGGTCCAGAGGACCAGCTCCTCGGCCTGGCGCGACAGGTGCATCATCAAGGTCGCGGCCGCGGCGGTAAATTCGATCGCGAAGTCGCGATCGGACACCGCGTCCAGCGAGTTGCGCGTTACCTCGTCAAAGCCCAGCAGTTCGGCGGTGTACTCGCGATCCAGCGGATACGGCGTGCCAGCGAGGGCGGCCGCCCCCAGCGGCAGCACGTTGACCCTTCGACGGCCGTCACGCAGGCGCTCGGCGTCGCGTTCCAGCATCTCGTACCAGGCCAGCATGTGGTGACCGAAGGTTACCGGTTGCGCAGTCTGCAGATGGGTGAAGCCCGGCATCACGGTATCCGCCTCGCGTTCGGCCAGATCGACCAGCCCGCGCTGATAGGCACGGATCAGGACGAGGATGTCGTCGATCGCGGCGCGCAGCCACAGGCGGATATCGGTAGCGACCTGGTCATTGCGCGAGCGCCCGGTATGCAGCTTCTTGCCGACCTCGCCGATCCGCTCGATCAGGCGCGCCTCGATGTTCATGTGCACGTCTTCGCGGCCGACCTGCCAGTCGAACTCGCCGGCGGCGATCTCTTCGCGGATCGCTTCCAGTCCCTGGATGATCTGTTCGGCCTCGTCCGCGCCCAGCACCCCGACCTTCGCCAGCATCCGCGCATGCGCCTGCGAGCCCTGGATGTCCTCGCGGTACAGGCGCCGGTCGAACTCCACCGAAGCGGTGAAGCGTTCGACAAAGGCATCGGTCGGCTCGGAAAAACGCCCACCCCAGAGCTTGGCTCCGGCCGTCGGCTTGTCGTGTGCAGAATCCTGCGTCATGGTGCACCCTGGACCGGGTTGGAAAGACACGGAAGTATACGGGCACCGTCCGGGCTTGAACATGGCGGACCGCCGCCCCGGGCCGGCCCATACGTCAGGGGGACCATCAGGCATGCGCGAGGCGCCAGGCACCCGGGACGCCACCGAACGGGTTTCGCCGCTGCCGGATTTCTGCAGCGCGGAAACGCTGTTGCGCGTGCTGATGGTGGCCGTGCTGCTGGCCCTTGCGGTCACCCTGCTGCGCGGGGGCGGCCAGGACCTGCTGTCGGGTCTGGCGCTGCACGCGTTATTCGTATTCTGGGTGGCCCTGAGCAGTCTGCTGATCCTGTGCGCCGCCCGGCGCCTGCTGCATCGCCTGCCGCTGACGGGGCAGATCGTGGTCCCGCCGCTGGTGCCGATCGCGAACACCGCGCTGGTGTATTGGATCGCCGAGGAGACGCTTGGGGCCGACCCGGCGCTGCGTCTTCCGGTGATCGGGGTCGCGACCATCCTGAGTCTGGTGGCGATGCACTACCTGTATCTGCAAACCGCCTGGCAGCGCGAGACCGTGGCCGTAACGCAAGCCCGCGAACAGGCGATGCGCGCCCGGCTACGGCCTCATTTCCTCTACAACAGCATGAACACGATTGCCGGGCTGTGTCGCAGCGATCCGGAACGCGCGGAGCAGGTCACCCTGGATCTGTCGGATCTGTTCCGCGCGACCTTCGCGACCGGCGACCGGCACAGCCTGCGCGAGGAATTCGCGCTGGTGCGCGCATTCCTGAATATCGAGCAGACCCGCTTCGGGGAGCGCCTGGCGGTCGACTGGGACTGCCCGGACCAGCCGGGCCTGGAACTTCAGGTCCCCACCCTGATCCTGCTGCCGCTGGCCGAAAACGCCATCCAGCACGGCATCGCACCGGCCCGCGGTGCCGGCCGGGTGCGGGTAGCGTGTTGCCAGGAACGGGGCACGATACGCGTCACCATTCACAACAGCCGGGATCCCGGGGCCTCCAGCAGCGGCACCGGCACGGCCACCGAGGCGGTCCGCCTGCGCCTCGCCAGCGCATTCGGTGACCGCGCCGGGTTTGCAACGCGCATGGAGGACGATCACTTCGAGGTCACGCTACGCCTGCCACTCCAGGGGGGGACCCGCGATGAATGACGAGCGCTCGCTGCGACTGATGATCGTCGATGACGAGCCGGTAGCCCGCCAGCGCCTGCGCACCCTGGTGGAAGAACTGGGGCATCGGGTAAATGTGATGGCCGGGGAGGCGCGCCAGGCCCGTGCGTTGCTCGAACTGGAGGACCCACCTCCGGACGTGCTGCTGCTGGATATCGAAATGCCGGGCGAAAACGGCGTGGACCTGGCCAACGAGCTGGCCCGCTCGCATCCGGAACT
>SKNJ01000276.1 GCA_007120575.1 Thioalkalivibrio sp. | reverse complement strand
TGAGCAACATCCGGACGATGCGTCCGGCGAATCGCATGCCTGGCATGCGCTGGAAGCCGACGCGGTCCTGGCCGAACAGGACAGCACACCCGCGGGTCTGAGCAGTGCGGCGGCCGGGGAGCGCCACGCACGCTTCGGCCCGAATCGCCTGCGCCCCCCGGAGCAGGCCGGGGTCGTCCGGCGCTTCCTGCGTCATTTCCATAACATCCTGATCTACATTCTGCTGGTCGCCGCGCTGGGCACGGCCTTGCTGGGCCACTGGGTGGACACCGGCGTCATCCTGGCCGTGGTGCTGATCAACACCCTGATCGGTTTCATCCAGGAGGGCCGCGCGGAAAAGGCCCTGGACGCGATCCGCCAGATGCTCTCCCCGCATGCCCTGGTGCTGCGCGATGGCGAACGCCGCGAGGTGCCGGCGGAGGAGCTGGTGCCGGGCGATATCGTCTTTCTGCAGGCGGGCGACCGCGTCCCCGCCGACCTGCGCCTGCTGGATATCAAGAATCTGCGCATCGAGGAGGCCGCGCTGACCGGCGAGTCGGTGCCGGTGGAGAAGGCCGTCGACGCGGTCGCCGAGGACACCGATCTGGGCGATCGCCTCGGCATGGCGTTTTCCGGGACCCTGGTCGCGTTCGGGCGCGGCAGCGGGGTGGTGGTTGCCACCGGGGAACGGACCGAGATCGGGCGTATCTCGTCGATGCTGGGCGAGGTCCACACCCTGAAAACCCCGCTGGTACGCCAGATGGAGCAGTTCGGGCGCTGGCTGGCCGGGGTGATCGTGGTAATCGCCGCGGCGACCTTTGCGTTCGGTTACTGGGTGCGCAGTTATCCGCTGGACGAGATGTTCCTGGCCGCCGCCAGCCTGGCGGTGTCCACCATCCCCGAGGGCCTGCCGGCGATCATGACCATCGCCCTGGCCATCGGGGTGCAGAAGATGGCCCGGCGCAACGCGATCATCCGGCGCCTGCCGGCGGTGGAGACCCTGGGCTCGGTGTCTACCATCTGTTCCGACAAGACCGGCACGCTCACCCGCAACGAGATGACCGTGCAGTCGATCCGGACCGGCCCCGGGGAGTACGGCGTCAGCGGAGTCGGGTATGCGCCTCACGGGGCGTTCCTGACGGATCAGCAGGAGATCGATCCGGATACCGCCCCGGACCTGATGGAGACCCTGCGCGCCGGCCTGTTGTGCAACGACGCGCAGTTGTTCGAGCGTGACGGCGAGTGGGTGATGCAGGGCGACCCCACGGAAGGGGCCCTGGTGACCGCCGCCTGCAAGGCCGGCATGGACCCGCGGCTGGAGGGCGAGCGCCAGCCGCGGCTGGACGTGATTCCGTTCGAGTCCGATCACCGCTATATGGCGACCCTGCATCACGACCACGAGGGTCACGCCCGGGTCTACCTGAAAGGGGCCCCGGAGCGCGTGCTGGAACTCTGCGCGCGGCAACAGACCGATGCCGAGGGGCACGCGCAGACCCTCGATACCGAAGCCTGGCATACGGCCATGGAACGCATCGCCGCGCGCGGGCAGCGCCTGCTCGCGGTGGCGGTCCGGGAGGCCCCGGCCGGAACCTCCGAGCTGACCTTTGACGACGTCGAGGCGGGCGGTTTCACCCTGCTGGCCCTGATCGGGATCATCGACCCGCCGCGCGAGGAGGCGATCGCGGCGGTCGCTGACTGTCAGGCGGCCGGGATCCGGGTGAAGATGATTACGGGCGACCACCTGGTGACCGCGCGGGCGATCGGGCGGGAGCTGGGGCTGGGGCGGGAGATCGCGGCGCGTTCGGGGCACGAGCTCGATCACCTGGAAGGCCGCGAGCTGGCGGCCGTCGCCGAGGAAACCGATGTGTTCGCGCGCACCAGCCCGGAACACAAGCTGCGCCTGGTAGAGGCCCTGCAGGAAAACCGCCGCATCGTTGCGATGACCGGCGACGGGGTGAATGACGCCCCGGCGCTGAAGCGCGCGGATGTCGGCGTGGCGATGGGCGGCAAGGGCACCGAGGCGGCCAAGGAGGCCTCGGAGATGGTGCTGGCCGACGACAACTTTGCCTCGATTGCCCACGCGGTCGAGGAGGGCCGGACGGTCTACGACAACATCCGCAAGGCGATCCTGCACATGCTCCCGACCAATGCCGGGCAGTCGCTGACCATCATGATGGCAATCCTGATGGGGCTGGCCCTGCCGCTGACCCCGGTGCAGGTGCTGTGGGTCAACATGGTCACCTCGGTCACCCTGGCGATGGCGCTGGCCTTCGAGCCGGCCGAGCCGGGGGTGATGCGGCGTCCGCCGCGGGCCCCGGACACGCCGCTGTTGTCCGGGTTCCTGCTGTGGCGCATCCCGTTCGTGGCGTTGCTGTTGTGGGCCGGGACCTTCGGCCACTTCGTGTACATGGAGGTTGTGGCCGGGGTTGGGGATCCGCTGGCCCGGACCGTGGCCATCAACACTTTGGTGGCCGGCCAGGCCTTCTACCTGCTGAACCTGCGCCTGATCCATCAGCCGGTGCTGACGGGTGGGGAACTGTTCCGCTCGCGGGCGATGTGGATCGCAATCGGGGTGCTGGTGTTGTTGCAACTGGCATTCACCTATCTGCCGGTGATGCATACCCTGTTCGGTACCACGCCGATCGGTGCCGGCGACTGGGCGCGGATCCTGCTGTTTGGTCTTGCCGTATTCGTGATCGTGGAGATCGAAAAGCTGGTGGTACGGTGGGTGCTGGCGCGTCGTCGCGGCGTTTCGGTGCACGCGGTGTGATCGGGGGTGAGCTCCGGTCGTTTATCGCCGGGAGCCGCGCAGTGGGGTCCCGGAGGCACCCGGGCCGGGGAAGGGCGGGCGGGCCAGCAGCGCGGTGGCGTGTCCGGCATCCACCGGCGGGGAGTAGAAGAAGCCCTGCGCGGCCCGGCAGCCCAGGGTGCGCAGGATCTCGGCGTGGGTGTCGCGTTCGACCCCTTCGGCAATCGTCTCGAGCCCCAGGCCGTGCGCCATCTGCAGGATGGTCTCGACCAGCCGCCGGCTGTAAGTCTTGTGATCCAGGGCGGTCACGAAGCCACGGTCGATCTTGATGGTGTCCAGTGGCATGTGGTGGATATAGCTGAGTGACGAGTAGCCGGTACCGAAGTCGTCGATTGCCAGACGCACACCCAGGCGCTTGAGGCGGGTCAGGGTCGCGATCAGCTCGTCCAGGTTGCCCAGCGTTGCGGTCTCGGTGATCTCGAGCTGTACCAGCGCCGGTTCGATGCCGGTGTCACGCAGGACTCCCTCGACCTGGTCGGCCAGATCCGGGCGGGTCAGTTCCCGGCCGGCCAGGTTGGTCGCGATCGTCAGGTGCCGCTGCGGGTATTGCTCCTGCCATTCGCGTAACTGGTGGCAGGCCATTTCCAGCACCCGGATGTCGATCGCCTCGATCAGGCCGGTGTCTTCGGC
>SKNJ01000272.1 GCA_007120575.1 Thioalkalivibrio sp. | reverse complement strand
GAGGTCGTCTTCCCGGAGGTCGTCTTCCCGGAGGTCGTCTTCCCGGAGGTCGTCTTCCCGGAGGTCGTCTTCCCGGAGGTCGTCTTCCCGGAGGTCGTCTTCCCGGAGGTCGTCTTCCCGGGGGCCGTCTTCCCGGCGGCCACCTTCCGGGAGGTCGTCGTCGATGCGGACTGGCCGCTCGCCCCAGTCTGCGCAGTGGTCGCCTTCTTTGCCGTCTTCGCGGCGGCTGAACCGGCCTTCGCGGCCCGAGGGGAACTGGACGGCGCGTCCCCGACCGCCTTGGCATCGGCCTTTTCGGCGTCGGGCGCCGCGGTTGTCGCCGGTTTGGGGCGGCTCTCCGGCTCCGGCGCCTGCGCGACCGGGCCCGTCTGCGTCGCGGCCACCGATGAACGCTCCGAGCGGGCTTGCGGGGTCGCCGCGGCCGCACCGGAACCCGCACCCGATGCGCCATCGCCGGTCGGCCCGCCAACGGGGCCCTTTGATCCACCACCGGCCGACCCACCACCGGTCGGCGGGGTACCGCCGCCATTGCCACGCCGCGCCAGGAAGGACCGGATCAGGCGCCACAGCGCAAGCGCCAGATCCCGCAAGCCCTCGAGGAACGCCAGGGCCAGGCACTTGAGATAAAGCCCGGCGTACTGCACGGCCTGGGTGACCGGCCCGCCCTCGCGCGGGCCGAACAGGTCATGCGCCTCGCCGGATCCCCCCGAAGGCGCACCCTGAGGCGCCCCGGACGCCACACTGGCAGTCCCGGCCTGGCCGTTACCATTGCCGGTGGCGCAGACCGCGGAGGCCTCGCCGTTCTCGGTCAGGGTCGTCGGGCAGAAAGCGCGGCGACCCGAGATGCAGCCCAGCGGAATGACCAGCAGAGTCAGCAGCGTGGCCACCACCGTGCCGAACATCAGCGAGATCGCCATGCCCTGGAAGATCGGGTCGAACAGGATCACGCTGGAGCCGGCCAGCAGCGCCAGCGCGGTGATGATGATCGGGCGCGTCCGCGCCTGGCAGGCCAGAATCATCGCCTCGCGAACGTCATGGCCCTGGTCCACCGCCTGGCGTCCGAAATCCACCAGCAATATGGAATTGCGCACAATAATCCCCGCCAATGCGATGAATCCGATCATCGAGGTGGCAGTAAACTCGGCATTCATGAGCCAGTGGCCGGGGATGATCCCGATCAGGGTCAGCGGGATCGGGGCCATGACGATGCCCGGCAGCACGAAGTTGCCGAACTCCCAGACCACCAGCATGTAGATCAGGATCAGCGCGATCGCGAAGGCGATGCCCATGTCGCGGAAGGTCTCGTAGGTGACCGTCCATTCGCCGGCCCACTCGAAACCCGTGGAGCCGTCATTCGGAGGCGGACCCAGCCAGTGCGGCTGCACCTGACTGCCATCCGGAAGTTCGTAGTCCGCGAGCTGATCCTGGACCTCCAGCATCCCGTACACCGGCGCGGCAAGGCGCCCGACGACCTCGCCGGTCACATACTCCACCGGCCGCAGATTCTTGTGATAGATCGGCTCGTCCTGGGCTCGCTGTACGAACTGGCCCAGCTCCGACAACGGCACCGTGGTACCCTGCCGAGTCGGTACCGGAAGCAACTGCAGGCGCTCGATATCACTGCGCGTGGCCATCGGCAGGCGCAGCTCGATCAGGTGCGGCTCGACCAGCGAGTGCGCCTTCACATCGCCCAGCACACGCCCACCAATCGCAGTTTCCAGGGTACGATTAACCGCCTCGACGGTGACTCCGCGAGTCAAGGCCTTGTCGCGGTCCACGTCGAAGTGCCAGACCGGGTGCGGGGCCTGCAGGAAGCTGTCGACGTCGGCGACATGCTCAGCCTCGCGGAACATCCCCTCGAGGTCACGAGCGACCGCGCGGCGCGTCTCGGCGTCCGGCCCGTAGACCTCGGCCACCACCGACTGCAACACCGGCGGACCGGGAGGCATCTCCACCACCTGGATGCGTGCCCCGGCCGCATGGGCCAGCGGGGTCAGGCGGGCACGGGCCTCGGTCGCGATCTCGTGGCTGGAACGCTTGCGGTCGCCCTTGTTCAGCAGCTGTACCTGGATGTCCGCCTGCCAGGGTTCGTCGCGCAGGTAGTAGTGGCGCACCAGGCCGTTGAAGTTGAACGGCGAGGCGGTGCCGACATACGACTGCAGGCCGACCACCTCGTCGAACTCGCGCAGCTCCGAGGCCAGCTCGTGCGTCAGGGTCGCGGTCTCGGTCAGCGCCGTGCCCTCGGGGAAGTTGATGACCACCTGGAACTCGGGCTTGTTGTCCAGTGGCAGCATCTTCACGCGAACATCGGTGGTCATGAACAGGCTGACCACCAGAAAGAAGACCACGATCACGCCAATCAGGAAGGCATAGCCCCGCACCCGGTTGTCGGCCAGTCCCGGGATCGCCGTCCGGTAGAACCGGCCCAGCTTCTCGGCCTGGCGGTGCTCCTTCTCGGTCGCCTTCTCCAGGTACGCCATGCTCGGACGCAGGCGCTGGGTCAGCCACGGCGTGAACACGAAGGCCGCCACCAGCGAGAACAGCATGGCGACGGACCCCAGTACCGGAATGGGCTGCATGTACGGACCCATCATCCCGGAGACAAAGCCCATCGGTAGCAGCGCCGCGATAACGGTGAAGGTCGCCAGGATGGTCGGATTGCCGACCTCGCGGACCGCATCCACCGAGGTCTCGGTGTCGATGCCGCGCTTCATCAGCCAGCGGCGGTAGATGTTCTCCACCACCACGATGGCGTCGTCGACCAGGATGCCGATGGAGAAGATCAGCGCGAACAGGCTCACGCGGTCGATGGTGTAACCCAGTACCCAGGCACTGAACACCGTGAACAGGATCACCACCGGGATCACCACCAGCACCACCACCGCGGCGCGCAGGCCCAGGAACAGCCCCACCAGGATGGTGACCGCGAAGGTCGCGACGAACAGCTTGAAGATCAACTCGTTGACCTTCTCGTTGGCGGTCTGGCCGTAGTTGCGCGAGACCTCGACCCCGACGTTGTCCGGGATCACGTCGCCCTTGAGCTGCGCGACCCGTTCGAGCACCCCGTTGGCGACCGTCACGCCGTTGCTGCCGGGCTTCTTCGCAACCGCCAGAGTCACCGCGGTCGCCCCGTCGGGGGCCAGATCCGGCTGTTCCGAGGCCGGTCCGCTGTAGTGGCGCACAAACTGGTCCAGCTCGCCCGGCCCGTGGATCACCTCGGCGACATCGCGCAAGTAGACCGGATTGCCGTCCTCGACCGCGACCAGCAGGCGCTCGATATCCTCGGCGCCGGTCAGGAATGCGCCGGTATAGACCGAGGTGCTCAACCCACCCTGTTCGATACGTCCGGCGGAACGCTCCGCGTTCGCCGAGGAAACCGCCTCCGCGATCTGGTCCAGGGTGACCTGGTACCCCTCCAGCCGCTCCGGCTGCACCTCGATGCGCACCTTCTCCTGGCGCCCACTGACCACGAAGCTCTGACTGGTATCGGGAACATCGTTGATCTGCTGACGCGCATCCAGCGCAATCTGTCGCAGCAAGGCGTCGTCGACCTCGTCGGACCACAGGGTCAAGGTCACCACCGGAACGTCGTCCGCGCCCTTGGGCTTCACCATCGGTTCGGAGACCCCGGGCGGCATCAGGTCCCGGTTCGCCATCAGCTTGTCGTGCACCTTGACGATCGAGGACTCCATCTCCTCGCCCACGTCGAACTGCACGGTCACCAGCGCCCGGCCGCGATGCGAGGCGGAATAGACGTTGTCCACCCCCGACAGCTCGCTCATCAGCCGCTCCAGCGGGCGCGCCACCAGGCTCGCCACCTGCTCGGACGGTACCCCGGGGTAGGACACCATGATGTCCACCATCGGCACCGAGATCTGCGGATCTTCCTGGCGCGGGGTGACCATCAGACCGAGGATGCCGATCGCTATACTCGCCAGCAGCAACAGCGGCGACAGTGGCGAATGGATGAAACTCGCCGCCATGCGCCCGGCGATCCCGGGATTCTCCCGATGGCCGTTACCGGATTGTGGTTCGCGTTCGTCCATGGGTCCTTTGCGGTTTCGCTACCTCGTTCTGATCGGGTGCCCGCTGCACGTCACGGTGAACGCACACGCGCGGTTTCCGTGTGCCCGGCACCGTGCCTGTGACGTGACGGCCGCGCTGGCACCGGGGAGAGGGCTACCGCCCTCCAATGAACAGCTACATGGTCCCGGTGCCGACCGCGGTACTGCGATCCAGGCCCCGGACGACGCTGCCCACGGGCTGCCCCGAGCGGATACCGGCTGGTGGGCGTTCCAGAATCTGCATGCCCGGTTCCAGCCCGGACGTCACCACCACCCGATCGCCCCGGGTAGAACCCAGGCGCACCATGCGTACGCGGATGTCGCCGGCTCCGTCGATCACCGCCACTCGTGGCAGGGCGCCCCCGGGAATCAGTGCGGAGCGGGGGATCAGGGCACGTTCGGGTGCATCCGCGCCGGCCGGCAGACGAACTGCTGCATACATACCCGGACCCCCGCGGATGCCCTGCGGCAGATCGAACTTGACGGTGACGGTGTGACGCCGGGGATCGGCCAGCGGAAAGATGCGTGCGACCCGGGCCTCGACGGAATCGCCCGTGTCCAGGTCAACGGTCACGTAATCGTCCTCGGCCAGGCGCCCGACCTGCCGCACCGGCACCTGCGCCTCGACCCGGAGATACTCGACGTGACCAAAGGTCACCAGCGGCTGGCCGGGCTGCACCGTGTCCCCTTCCTCGACATGCTTGCGCATGATCAGGCCGGAGAACGGGGCCTCGGAGCGGGTATCGCGGATCGCGGCGTCGAGCTCAGCGACCCGGGCACGGGCCTGTTCCCAGCGCGCCCCGGCCTGGTCCACGCCGATGTAGCGGGAATACAGGTCGGTCTGGCGATCCAGGGCAGGATCACCCATGCCCATGAACTGCCCCATCGGCTGGGTGAACATCTGGTCGAACATCGAGGGCAGGCCCATGCCGGGCATCTGGCCCAGGCTGCGCGACTGCGGGGAGACCACCTCGCGGCCGTACTGCATGCGCGCCTCGCGGATCGCCGACTCCGCAGTGCGCATCTCGGCGAGCGCCGCCTGGCGCTGCGCACGCAGCCGGTCATCGCTCAGGGATACCAGGACCTCGTCGTGCTCGAAGGCATCACCCTCGGCGCCGGCGACCTCCACCACCCGTCCGCTGGACTGCGCGGTCAGGGTTACCTCGCGATAGGGGATCACCGTACCGCTGACCCACTGCGAGCCCGCGCGATCCGCCTCGACGGTCACCACCGAGGCCCCGGCCGCGGCCATGCCGAATAGCCCCGCGGCCCCCACCAGGCAGGAGAACAAAGAGGAAAAAGTCAGCCGCATACTCATCAGCGTTGCACCTCGCTTCCAAAACCCGCGGACATCCCGGTCCGGCAGCGAATCCCCAGTCGCAGTCCGCGGTGGGTGGTGCGTCGTCGCGACCATCGTGGTAACGCGATGGGGCACGCGACACGGGAATCACCGAACAAGTCGGATCCATCCTTGAGATATCCAGAGAAGCACATGCCATTGTCACAAGCAATGGGGATGCCAACATCACCACTCTCTTATTTATCAGTTAGTTATTCAGTATCTCCTTATGTACGTATATTCCACTGTTGCAACACTGGCTTCATGCCGCGAAACCGCAGCAGCATGCGGAATATGCTGATTTTCTGTTGTTGCATTTTCCTTGCAGGCGTTGCAACACCTGACCATACTCCGGGCAGGCCCCCGCAACAGGAGACGGGATGAAAGCAACCGAGTTGGTGGAGATCTGCATTCGCCAGAGTCGCGATCCGCAACTGATCGCCGACGAGCGCGGTAACGTCATTCTGGCCAACGACGCGCTTTACCAGTTGCTCGACGCCACCCCGGAAGGCGCCCCCAGCCTGCGCGAACTCGGGCCTGTCGATCTCCAGGCACACCTGCTGCGCGCCGCCACCACGAACAACGACGCCCCAGCCTGCGGTGTTCCCGTCTTGCAGGACTTTCACGACGAACTGGCCCTGCGCGACGGGGCCCTGCCGATCCGCATTGTCAGCCAGCCGCTCGAACTGGAGGGCCACCCTTCCGGCCTGCGCCTGATCGCACTGCAACCGCAACGCCGACGCCCGCGCGGTCCCGCGGAAAGCGACCCGGCCAGCGTCCCGGCCCCTGCCGGCGACGACTTCCACTCGAGGGACATTGCGTGCCGCGCCCCCCTGGCCTTCGCCCGCCGCGCCGCCACCAGCGACGTGCGCATGATGCTGCTGGGCGAGTCCGGGACCGGGAAGACCCGGCTGGCACGCGCGATCCATCGCGCCAGCACACGGACCGAAGCCCCATTTGTCGAGATCAACTGTGCCGCGATCCCCGAGGAACTGCTGGAATCCGAGCTCTTCGGGCACGCACGGGGGGCCTTTTCAGGGGCTGTGAGCGAACGGATCGGCCGTTTCGAAGCCGCCGACGGGGGCACGCTGTTTCTCGACGAGATCGGCGAAATGAGCCCACGCCTGCAGGCCAAGCTACTGCGCGCGGTCCAGGACGGGGCATTCGAACGGGTCGGCGAGAACACCACCCGCGAGGTGGACGTGCGCATCCTTGCGGCCTCCAACCGCAACCTGCGCGAACAGGCCGAGCAGGGCCATTTTCGCACCGACCTGTACTACCGTCTGGCGGTCGCCACGGTGGAACTGCCCCCGCTGCGCCAGCGCCCGAAGGACCTTGCGGCCGCCCTCGACGCGTTCTGCGAGCGTCAGCAACTGATCATCGGCGACGCGTTGCGCGGGCGCCTGATGCAACACCCCTGGCCCGGCAATTTCCGCGAGCTCGAGAACGTCTGCGAGTGCCTGGCCCTGCATGCACGCCACGGCCGGGTTGACGACTTTCCCCTGCCGGATCCGGCCAGCTTCGCCGAGGCCACCCTCGACGCGCGCGCGCATGGCGCTTCTCCGGCGCACGGGAACGGCGCGGGCACTGGCGCGCCCGGTCGCGGGAACGGGAACGGGAACGGGAACGGTCATGCCTGGAACGGAGAAGCCGACTCCGGTGACGGCTTCGCCGAGGAACCGGAAGAGGCCCGCCGTCTGCGCGCCGCTCTCGCGGCACACGCAGGCAACCGCTCGCGCGCGGCGCGGGCCCTGGGCATGAACCGCAGCACCCTGTGGCGCAAGCTGCACCGCTACCACCTTGTATAAACGATAGCGCTCCAGTGACGGCCCGCGTCCGTCGGGGGCACCGCGGGTTCTGCTGGATGCGCCCGTGTGCCACGGCCACCATCCGCCCGACCCTCACCCTCCAGGCAGGCCAAGCACATCCTGGTGGCCCACCGTCACCGTGACCTGCCCCGCCCTCAACGCACGGATACGCCGCTCGCCCCAGGCGCGCAGGCGGGTGGCCCGCTCCGGTTCCACCGCGAGCGCGGCCTCCACCCAGCCGCGCACCAGTTCCTGGCCGAGCGCGGCCCGCCGGTGGTCGATTGTCCACGGGCTCGCCGCCTGCGACACGCGATAGCCGCGCGTCTGCAAGCCCTGCACGCAGGCAGTCGTCGCATCCGGCCCCAGTGCCGCGCCCCAGCCCTTGTCGCCGCGCTGGTGACGGTTCACCGCGTCGAGCACCCGGGAATCTTCCGGGTCAGGGTCCGACCAGTGCACTTGCCCGTCATAGCTCAGGGCGAACAGTACCGCGGCGCCCGCCGCGCGGCAGCCTTCCAGCAGATCTTCCAGCCACGCCCGCGACACCAGATCCAGCAGCGCGGAGCCAGTGACCAGATCGCAGCCCCGGGGTACAACGCGCTCCCCGGCGGCCAGGTCGGCCTGCGCGAGCTGCACCACAACCCCCGCACAGGGCGCGCATCCTTGCGCCAGCAGCCCCTCGTCGTGGTCCACCAGGGTCCAGTCCTGTTCGCCGCAACGCGCCAGTCGCGGCGCAAGATAGCGCAGATTGGAACCGGTGCCACTACCGAGATCGACCACCCGCCGCCGCCCGCCCATACCGGCTGCCGTCCAGTGGCTGCACAGGGCCTCCACCAGGCTCCCTGGCCGCGCCGCATGGTCCACGGGTTCGCGCAGCGCCAGCCAGGCCGCGTCGAAGTGCTCGCTCATCCCGCGAGCGCCCGGTTGAACGCAGCCACCGCCCCTTCCCAGTCGGGGAGCGAACGCGCATGGGCGCGCGCGGCGCGACCCAGGGTCCGGCGGCACCCGGGATCATCCAGCGCTTGTGCCAGCACCCCGGCCAGCGCCCCCGCATCCCCCGGCGCCACCAGCCAGCCGGCCTCCTCCGGGACCGTAAACGGGATCGCGCCCCCGGTGGTCCCGACCACCGGCAGCCCATGCGCCATCGCCTCGGTAAAGGCCATCCCGAAACCTTCGTACCAGCTCGGCAGCACGAACAACGAGGCGCTGCGGTAAAGCCGCTCCAGCTCCGCGCCCGTGCACTCGCCAACCTGCCGGATCCGGTCGCCCAGCCTAGCGGCGGCGATGCGCGCGGATACCTGCCCGGCAAACGCCGGATCGCGCGAGGGGTCACAGGCCAGCACCGCGCGCCAGTCCCGGTCCCGCAGTTGTTCCAGGGCCTCAATCAGCACATCCTGACCCTTGCGCGGGACCACCGCGCCAACCGTCAGCAGCATCGCAGGCTCCCCGACCAGCGGCCCCTCGGCCGGTTCCGCCGGCGCGACGCCGGGCGGCACGCAGCGCAGGCGTGCGCGCGGGACGCCCCAGCCCTCGATCACCGTTTGGGTGTACGTGCTGGTGACGATAACCACCTCCACATGCTCCAGCGCGGCCCGCTCCCGCTCCAGCAACCAGGCACTGCGCCCGGCATCCTGGCCGGTCTCGTGGCCCAGTGGATGATGCAGCAGATAGATCAGGCGCAAACGATCACCATGCCGCGCAAGGATCTCCGGGAACGCGCCCCCGGCCAGCCCGTCGATCACCACCGTGGCGTGCGCGGCGAACCCGGCCAACGCCCGGTCCAGGACCGCCGCAGCGGTAGCATCCGGTCCCGGGAAGACCCCCGGCAGCTCGCTCACCTCGACCTGCCAGCCCCACGCGCGGAGCCCCTGCACCATGCGGGCGTCATACAGGTATCCGCCTGTGCGCTGCGCCAATGCGCCCGGGACGAGGAAACCGAGAACGCGCGGCGCCATCAGGTCGCGGGGACGGGAGGTGCCTCGAAGCTGGCCCAGGCCACATGCGATTCGTGCAGGGTCACGCAGACGGCTTCCAGGCTGCGGGCGGAATCCCCCAGATCCCCGGCATCAATCGCCCGCACCATGCGCTGGTGCAGCTCGCGGGCGAGGAACTCCGTGGTGGTATTGCGGCCGGCAAACTCGGGCCGCTCGTCCAGATTCTGGTAGTCGAGATCCGCAAGCACCGCGCGCAGGACCTCGCCCGCACGGCCGATATCCACCACCAGGCCGTCCGCGTCCAGTTCCGCCCGCCGGAAGGTGACATCCACCACATAGGTGGCCCCGTGCAGGTTTTGCGCCGGACCGAAGGTCTCGCCACGAAAGCTGTGGGCAATCATGAAATGATCGCGAACGTTCAGGCTGTACATGCGGTACTCCGGCAGGGGGATTTCATTCCGCGGCAGGGTAGCGGATCCGGTGGCAGAGGGTCGCGTCCGCCTCCGGGCCCGTGACCCGCGCCATCGCCGCCGGCAGGTCCTCGAACCGGTCCTCGCCACTGATCAGGATATCGAGTGCCGGGTCGCGCAACAGGGACAATGCCAGGGCCAGGCGCCGGCGGCCATCCCAGCGCGCCGCACGCTCCGGGGGAACGCGCCCGACCTGGCTGCTGCGCAGGGTCAGGCGCCGCGCATGAAAGCCCTCGCCGAGCGGCACCTCCACCTTGCGGTCGCCGTACCAGCTCAGCTCGACAACCCGGGCCTCGACCCCGGCCAGAGCCAACCCCAGTTGCAGCCCCTCGGGTCGGCCACTGGCGTGCACGACCCCATCCACGTCGCGAAGCGACGGCTCCGCCGCGGCGGCCTCGGGGTGGCAAAGAGTCAAGCCCAGGGCACTGGCCACTGGGCCACGTCGGGCGTTGGGGTCGATGACCGTTACCCGGGTTCCGGGGATCGCGCGGATCAGCCAGGCGGCCAGCAGGCCGACCGCGCCAGCCCCGATCACCGCGACCCGGTCACCCGGACCAGTCCCGGCGTCCCAGACCGCGTTGATCGCAGTCTCCAGATTGGCCGCCAGCACCGCGCGCTCGGGTGGCACATCCGGCGAAATCGCGGAGACCTCCGTACGCGGCACCTGATAGCGATCCTGATGCGGATACAGGCAGAACACCCGCGTCCCGGCCTCGGGTCCATCCTCGATCTCGCCCACGCTGATATAGCCGTACTTCACCGGGGCCGGGAACTCGCCCGCCTGAAACGGCGCGCGCATGGCCGCATACTGACTCGCCGGGACGCGCCCGTGAAATACCAGGGCCTCGGTCCCTCGACTGATCGCGGAATATAGAGTGCGTACCCGCACGCTCCCGGCCTCGGGCGCCGGCAGGGCCTCGGCGCGCAGTTCACCCTGGCCCGGGCCGGTCACCCAGAATGCCCGCGCGGTCTTCTTCGGCCGGTTCCGGTCCGGCCCAGTGTCTTGCTGCATCCGTGCATCTTGGGCGAAGCCCGTGCAGCGCGGCAACTCCGCGAACTTGATACGGTCGCAACTTTGGACCGGATCCTCATGAATGCCCCGGCGTGCCGGAACTACGCGGGCACCACGGCCCTCGTGAAGACGGGCTACTGGGAGACACGGATGGGACAGGCATCGCAGGAGACCGAGCACACGTCACGAGCCCGGGCCGGTGCCCACACCTGGGCCGCCGACCTGCTGGGGTACGGGCTGGGGGGGCTCGGACTCGGCGCATTGCTGGTCGCCGGCAGCCTGGCCCCCGCGCTGCTGCTCCCGGTGCAACTCGGCCTGTGGCTATTGCTGGGCAGCGTGCTAGTCCTCGCGACCCCGACCGACCGGCCGCTGACCCCCGCGCGCGCATACGGCGACCCCGGGCCGGCGAACCGCGTCACCCTCGCGCGGGCCGCATTGACGCTGCCTCTCGCGGGCCTCGCCCTGACGCCGGGACTGACCGGGGATGCCGCCCTGCTGTTCGTGATCCTCGGTCTGGCCCTCACGGCCCTGATCCTGGACGGCGTGGATGGCGCGGTCGCGCGCCGCACCGGCACCGCGTCCACGTTCGGCGCACGTTTCGACATGGAGCTGGATGCCGTGATGATCCTGGCGCTGGCGGCGCTGGCCTGGCTGCTTGCCCCGGTCGGCCCCTGGGTCCTGCTCATCGGTGCCCTGCGCTATGCGTTCCTGGCCGCCGCGTACCCCGCGCCGTGGCTCTCTGCAGCCCTGCCACCCAGCCGGCGACGCCAGACGATCTGCGTCCTGCAGACGCTGGTCCTGCTGATGGTGCTGTTCCCCGGCATGCCGGATCCGGCCGCGAACCTCGTGGCAGGTCTTGGCCTGGCGGCCCTGGCAGGCTCGTTCGCCGTCGACAGCCTTTGGCTCTACCGTCACCGACCACGCGCCACTGCCAGTCGTCGGGCACGATCGCGTACAGTGGGAAGACATTAGGGAGACCGAGCTCCCCTGATCCACCACCCCACACCCCGGGAGGTCCGTCATGTCCGCATCCCTGCCCCGTCTTCCGGTCTCGCGCCGCTGGTGGCTCGCACTGGCCGGTCTCCTTGTCGCGGCAACCCCTGGTCCGCTCCTGGCCGAAGCGGATCGCTGGATCATCGACCCCGAACACTTCGCAGTCGGATTCCTGGTCGATCACGCCGGCTATGCCCGGGTGCTCGGCATGTTCCTGGAGGCCGAGGGAGAGTTCATCTTCGATCCCGACCGGCGCCACCTGGAGGGTGGCCACTTCGTGGTCGACACCGCCAGCGTGTTCACCAATCACGACGAGCGCGACAACCACCTGCGCAGCGACGACTTCCTGAACGTCGAGGAATATCCGCAGATGCGGTTCACCGCCACCGGCTACCAACCCACCGGCGGCAACACCGGCCGCCTGTCGGGGAATCTGGAGCTGCTCGGGGAGACCCGTCCGCTCCGCCTGGATGTGACCATCAACAAGGTGGGCCGCTATCCCTTCCCGCTGGGCGGGCTGTTCGGGCGCCCGTATGTCCTCGGCGCGTCGATGCGCGGCCATTTCGACCGCTCCGACTTCGGGATGACCTACGGCCTCACCCGCGACATCGTCGGCGACAAGGTCGAGCTGATCATCGAGTTCGAAGCGCAGCGCCAGTAGGAGCCCGACCCTCTGGGCGATCGCGGCGCTAACCCGACCCGGACCCGCGAAAGGGCTCCCCCTCCTGCGGGCGTGGCCCCGGCCGCGCAGGAGCCCAGCCCTCTGGGCTATGCGGCGCTGGTCAGGCCCG
>SKNJ01000076.1 GCA_007120575.1 Thioalkalivibrio sp. | reverse complement strand
GCTGACCGAACTGCTGGAGGGCGCGGATTTCGCGCGCACCGACCCGCCGGACCCGTCGATCCCGGCCGAGGCCTGGCTGCGGTCCCACCGCGGAGGGGGCCGGTGATGGAAGTGCTTCCGTGTCCCGTGCCGGTGCGGCAGTGGTTCTGCGCCGGCCCTGGCGGGTCAATGGCGGACAGGGCCTGGCGAATGTGGTGGCCCGTTCGCGGGCCGGACTCCCGGCGGTAGCCGGATCGCGCATGCTGCTCCGGCGTCAGATTCCGAATGCGGTCACGCTTGGACGGATCGTGCTTGTATTCCCGATCCTGTGGCTGCTGTGGACCGAGGCCTATCTGCCGGCGGTGCTGCTGCTGGCGATCGCCGGCCTCAGCGACGTGCTGGACGGCTGGCTGGTCCGCCGTTATGGATGGCATACCGTGCTCGGGGCCTGGCTGGATCCGGCCGCCGACAAGCTGCTGATCCTCGGAATCTACCTGGTGGTCACGCTGTCCGGGCTACTGCCCGTGTGGTTGCTGGCGCTGGTGGTCGGGCGGGACCTGTGGCTGGTGCTGGGGTCGCTGCTGTATCGCCTGCGCGTGGGCCCGCTGGCGGTGCAGCCCCTGGTGATCAGCAAGCTGAACACCTTCCTCCAGATTGTGCTGATCCTGGCAGTGATCGCCCAGGCCGGCGGCCTGGTGCCGCTCGATACCGTGGTGCCCGGGCTGGTAGCGCTGGTGGCCGTGACCACGCTGGCCAGTGGCGTGGCGTATACCTGGCAGTGGGGGTGTCGCGCCCGGCAGGTCCTGCAGCGGCGCGCGGCCGCTGAACGCGATCGGGGCGAGACATGAGCGAACGGGACACGCAGGGCCTCTGGCCCGTGTCGACCGCCACGCTGGCGGCCCTGGTGGCCCTGCTCGTGCTGGCGGGGCTGTTTTACCTGCTGGCCCCGATCCTGACCCCGTTCCTGGTGGCCGCGCTGCTGGGGTATTTGTTCAATCCGCTGGTCACGCGCCTGGGCGAACGTATCGGCGGGTCTCGAACCCTGGCGACCGTTGCGATCTTCCTGTTGGTGATGCTGGGCCTGGCGGCCCTGCTGCTGGTGCTGGTTCCGCTGGCCCTGGCGCAGTTCGAGCGCCTGGCCCTGCTGGCTCCGGAGGTGCTGGCCTGGTTCGACCAGCATGCGCGGCCGCGTTTGGAGGCCTGGGCAGGCGAGGGCCTGCCACCGCTGGACGCGGAGGCCCTGCGGGAACTGGTCGCCCGGCACTGGCGTGAGGCCGGGGGGCTGGCGGGCGGGGCCCTGCACTGGCTGGGCAGTTCGACCGGTGCGCTGGTCCTCGGGATATTCAACCTGGTGCTGATCCCGGTGGTGACGTTCTATTTGTTGCGCGACTGGCCGCGCCTGACCGCGGGATTGGCGGATCTGCTGCCGGGCGCATGGCGTTCGGCAATCCTGGCTTTCACGACGGAGGCAGACGCGGTGCTGGGCGCGTTCCTGCGCGGGCAACTGCTGGTGATGCTGGTGCTCGGCCTGTTTTATGCCGTGGCCCTGACCGTGATCGGAGTGGAGATGGGGCTGGCGATCGGGCTGATCGCCGGGGTGGTCAGTTTCATCCCGTACGTGGGCGTGATTGTCGGGCTCGTCCTGGCCACTGCCGCGGTGCTGGTGCAGGGCGATGGCTGGATCCTGTTGCTGATCGTGCTGGCGGTGTTCGCGATTGCCCAGATGCTGGAATCGATGGTGCTGACCCCGTGGCTGGTCGGCGACCGTACCGGTCTGCATCCGGTGGCGGTGCTGTTCGCGGTCCTGGCCGGAGGGCAGCTGTTCGGCTTCTTCGGGGTGTTGCTGGCGTTGCCGGTGGCGGCGGTGCTGGCGGTTGCGGTGCGCCACTTGCTGGAGCGCTATCGCAGCCTGAATTCCGGGGCATCGGGACCGCCCGGTACGGGCGGGCGGGCATGAGCCCGGCGATCGCCCGTGGCGGACAGATCCCGCTGGACCTGCGCCTGCGGGACAGCTCCCGCTTTGTCGGCTATCACCCGGGTGGCAATGCCCTGGCCCGCGACGCCGTCGAGGCATTGAGTGCGGGCGGGGAGGGTGGCGAGCGCCAGATCCTGCTGCACGGCCAGCCCGGGGTGGGTAAGACTCATCTGCTGCAGGCGGCGTGCCATCGGGGCCACGAGCGCGGCGACCCGGTTGCCTACCTGCCGCTCGGAGCGCTGACAGGGGCTGTGCCGGACGCGGTCCTGGACGGACTGGAGCGTGCGCCGCTGGTCGCGCTGGACGACCTCGACGCGGTACTTGGCCAGCCGGCGTGGGAGGAGGCCCTGTTCGGCCTGCTCAACCGCCTGCGGGATGCCCATTGCCGGGTGCTGCTGGCGGCCTTGCACGCCCCCGAGGGCCTGCCTGCGCGGTTGCCCGACCTGGCTTCACGGCTCGCCTGGGGGCCGGTCTTCCGTTTGCAGCCGCCGGACGAAGCGGCCCTGAAGTCGATCCTGGCGCAGCGCGCGGCCTGGCGGGGACTGGAGTTGCCCGATGTCGTGGCCGAGTATCTGTTGCGGCACTATCGGCGCGACCTCGGTGCCCTGCTCGAGTTGCTGGACCGGCTCGACCTGGCCGCGCTGGCCGAACAGCGGCGCCTGACCGTGCCGTTCGTGCGCGAGCAGCTTGCCCGGGCGGGTCCCGGGCGAGGCACCGATTCCGAAGGCGCCGACTGAGCGGCCGATGCCAGTGCCGGGGTGGGCGGAACGGGGCTGCGTCGGGAGGGGTAGGTTCAGGTCGGCGGGTGGGCCGCGCGCGCCCGCCGGGCGTCGAGCTTTACGTAGAGCAGGCAGCCGGTGAACCAGGCGAGACTGGCTACGCTCATCAGGATGCCGTAGACGCGGTCGGCCGCAACCGCCGCCAGCGTGATCCCCAGGGTGATGTAGGCCAGCGCCAGCAGGCTGGACCAGGCGTGGGTGTAGCGGCGTCCGTGCAGCATCCCGCGCAGCGGGAACAGCAGCGGCAGGACGAGGATCACCAGTGCCACCGAGATCGGCACGATCTCCGGCGGGTCGATCCAGGTGGTCCAGACCAGGATCAGTCCGATCAGGATCAGATAGGCGATCAGCGCCAGCCCGCGTGCCGCGAGGATCATGCCGGATCCCCGGCCTGCAGGCGTCGCGTGATCCGGCCGACCCGCTCGCCCAGGGCCGCGGCGATACGCTGCTCCTCCCGCGTGACCGGCTGCTCGCCCTCGCCACCGGCGACGTGGCTGGCGCCGTACGGCGAGCCGCCCGAGGTCGTGGTGCTCAGTTCCGGCACGGTGTAGGGCACGCCGACCCAGAGCATTCCCTGGTGGATCAGCGGCAGGGCCATGGTCAGCAGGGTGGTCTCCTGGCCGCCGTGCTGGGTGGCGGTGCTGGTGAACAGCCCGAACGGCCGGTCCACCAGCCCGCCGCTGGCCCACAG
>SKNJ01000010.1 GCA_007120575.1 Thioalkalivibrio sp. | reverse complement strand
GTGCGAAGGCGGGTGACGCCACCAGTGCGCCACCGCCCTCGCCATCCGTGCGGCGCCTGTTGCAGGAGGCCGGACTCAGTCCCGAGGATGTCGAGGGGACCGGTGAAGATGGTCGTATTCAGCGCGAGGACGTGGAGCACGTTCGGGATCAGCGAGCAGGCGCCGGCACAACCCCGAAGGTGGAGGATTCCGGCGCGGCCGCCCGGTCTGCGGCGGCCCCGGACGCGCCGCACGACCGTGCCGAGCGCATCGAGCGCGTCCCGATGACGCGGTTGCGCGCGCGAATCGCGGAGCGCCTCCTGGAGGCGAAGCAGTCCACCGCGATGCTGACCACCTTCAACGAGATCGACATGTCCGCGGCCATGGCGCTGCGCAGCCGCTACAAGGAAACCTTCGAGAAGCGCCATTCCATCAAGCTCGGCTTCATGGGCCTGTTCGTGGCCGCGGCCAGTCGCGCACTCGAGCGCTTCCCGGTCGTCAATGCCGCGCTGGACGGCGAGGAGATCGTTTACCACCACTACAGTGATATCGGCATCGCGGTGTCTTCCTCGCGCGGGCTGGTCGTCCCCGTGCTGCGCGATACCGGTAGCGCCTCCATTGCCGAGATCGAGCGGCGCATCCGCGACTACGCCGAACGCGCGCGTGACGGCAAGCTGGACATCGACGAGCTGCGCGGTGGGACCTTCACCATCACCAATGGCGGGGTGTTCGGGTCGCTGTTCTCGACCCCGATCCTGAATCCGCCGCAGAGCGCGATCCTCGGCATGCACGCGATCAAGGAGCGTCCGGTTGCGGTGGATGGCGAGGTGGTGATCCGACCGATGATGTACGTGGCCCTGTCCTACGACCACCGCCTGGTCGATGGCGCCGACGCGGTGCAGTTCCTGGTCGCCATCAAGGACGCCATCGAGGACCCGGCGCGGTTGCTGCTCGACGTCTGATCCCGGGTCGGCCCCGAGCCGCCCCCTGTAGGAGGTCAGCCCCCTGGCCGATAAGGGCTTGGCCAACGCCCCATCGGCCAGGGGGCTGACCTCCTACATCCGTCAAGGCCGAAGGCGGAGCAGGCTCACCGTCAGTCGAACGGCGCGATCAGTCCGCGCACCACGTCGTAGTCGGCGTCGCTGACCGGAGCGAATCCGTCGTAGTTCTCGTCGAGGGCGCGCATCGCCGGTCCCGAGGCGGGGTCGTCCGGACTGGCGGCCAGCAGCGCGTCACGGATGCGATCCCGCAGGTCCGGGGCGAGCCCTTCGCGGGCCGCGATCACATACGGCGGGAGCGCGGGCGAGGCGTGCAGGATGCGGATGCCGTTGCCTTCCCAGCGGTAGGCGGCGGTGTCCTTCAGGATGCCGGCGTCGAAGTCACCGCTGATCACGCCGCGCACGATATTGTCGTAGTGGCCGAGGAAGTGGTAGCTGCCCAGATCCGCCAGTTCGATCCCGGCATCCACCACCGCGGCACGCTGCAGCAGGGCCGCTTCGTCACCAAAGGCGAAGCGCTTGCCGGCCAGTTCCTCCGGCGCGTGCAGCGGACTGTCCTCGGCGACCACGATCATCAGGCGGAAGCTGTCCTCGCCCTTGGTAATGGTGCGCGCGAGCGGCTCCGCGTTGCCCCGCTCGCGCGCACGGATATAGGCCACCGGCGTGAGGTAGGCGATATCGGAGCGCCCCTCGGCGATCTCGCGGATCGCGTCCGGCATGCCGGGCGAGAGGCGCAGGGCTACGCCCTGTCCCAGGGTGGCGGCCAGGTATTCGGTGAACGGCTCCAGGCGGGCCATCATCTGCGCCGGGATGTCCATGGCCACCGAACCGAAGACCAGTTCAGCGCGCGCGTCGTTCGCTGTTGCCTGCGCGGAGAGCGCGCACAGTCCCAGCAGTGTGCCGGCAATCCAGTGCTTCATGTCTCGTCTCCCTGGAAGTTGAGCGACAGAGGATCTTCCCCCATCAGCGTGGTGTAGTCGGTTACGCGGTTGCGGCCGCGGCGCTTGCTGGCATACATCGCCTGGTCTGCAGCGCGGCACAGGGCCTTGGAGGACGTCACGCCTTCTTCGAGCGAAAGCGTCGCCAGGCCGATGCTGACCGTAATGTGCAGGATTTGCCCGTCCTCCAGTTCGACGCCCATGGCCTCCACGGCCTTGCGCAGTTTCTCCGCGGTGGTGCGTGCCCCGGCGGCATCGGTGCGGCGCAGGAACACCGCGAACTCTTCGCCACCCATGCGGCAGGTGGTGTCGGTGTTGCGCACGTGCTGCCGCACGAGTTGCGCAAACTCCTTGAGGATGCGGTCGCCGATATCATGGCCCCAGGTGTCGTTGACCGCCTTGAAGTTGTCCAGATCCAGGATCAGCAGACTGGCGGGGTCGCCATGCCGCCGGAACAGCGCGATGTCCTGCTCCATCGCCTCCTGGAAGGCGCGGCGGTTGCCCAGGCCGGTCAACGGGTCGGTCCGGGTCAGCGCCTCCAGCTCGGCATTGGAGGTTTCCAGGTCTCGTTGTTGCTGTACCAGGCGTTCGTAGGCATCGCGCAACTCGCGGTCGGCGGACTCCACGCGCCCACGCAACTGTTCGTTGGCCGCATTGAGCTGGACTCGCATCTGGTTGAAGCGGGTCGCGAGGTCGCCGATCTCATCATTCGAATGGACGTCGATGTCGCGCACGATCACGCCATTTTCATCGACGTTCGACTCCAGTGCCCGCGATACGCGGGTCAGGGGCGCGATGATGATCCACGACAGCGCGATGAATTCGCCAATCGCAATCAGTGCAATCACGCCGACCTCGCGCCGGATCAGCGCGGTTTTCTGCTCCTCCAGCTGGGCGAGGATGGGCTCGATGCTCAGTTCTATCTCCAGGTGCCCGACCGCGCGATCTTCGAGCAGGATCGGGCGTTCGAAGGAGACGCGCTCGAGATTTTCCCGTTCCGGGTGCCGCGCCTCCGCCATGCTGTTGCCGCGATCACTCAGCACCCGGGCATGCACCACGCCGCCGGCCTCGACGACCTGCTCCAGCAGGAGCTGGATGGTGTGATAGTCGTAACCGACCACGCTGTAGGCGAGCGAGCGCGCCAGGTAGTCGGCGGTCTCCGCGCCGCGCCGCTCGGTTTCGCCGAGCACGTTCTGCTCGACATCCCGCAAGACCAGATAGCCACTCACGGACAGTGCCGTCAGCAGCACGGTCAGCAGGATCAGCACCACCTTCTGGCGAATCCCGAGTCGGAAAAGGTGGCGCCTGCGGTGCATGCAGTACTCTGGTCAGTGGGGGCCGGGTTCGGCCCGGCGTCCTCGCCGGGCATGCACGACAGCTTAAAAAGGTGCACGAGATGGAACAAACAGGGATTGGTAATACACGTGCCCGGGCACGGTCAGCGGTCGGAATGGACCGTTGGACGGGGGCTCAGGTGTCCCCGTCGCTGGGTCGGCGCCGGGGGCGGCGCGGCCCGGGGC
>SKNJ01000106.1 GCA_007120575.1 Thioalkalivibrio sp. | reverse complement strand
TGGCCGCCGTGGTCCGGGTCCCCGATCTGGTGCTGGACGGGCTGTGGGAGCTGTCGCGGGAAGCGGGGGGCGAGGCGTGATGCGCGCGCTGGTGTGGGCCCTGCTTTTGCTGAACCTGGGCTACCTCGCCTGGGCCTGGCAGGCCGACCGGCTGCGGATCGATCCGCATGGCAGCGTCCCCGCCCCGGATGATGCGGTGGAGCTGCACGAGGTCGAGGTGGGGCCTGCGGCGCGTACCGCGGACGACTGAACCATCCGAGTCCCGCGCGTCACTCCCTGGCGAGGCCAGGCAGGCCGCGCCGCAGGGCGTGGTAGCCCAGCGCGACATCGTCGGGGTCGGCACCGGGTTCGATGCGCAGTTGCGCGCGCACGTCGTCGACATCGATATGCGAGGCGCCCACGGCGCGCGTCGGCAGGTGATGCAGCCACCAGGCCAGCGCGGCCTGGGTGCGGGTCTCGGTCCAGGGCTCCAGCTCGGTGCCCAGGCGCTCGCCATGGGCGTCCAGGTCCTCGTTGTAGAAGGGCTCCAGACGGTCCAGCGTGGCAACCGGATCGGGCAGTTCGGGGCGTTCGCCGCGGATCGCCTCGACGGCGTCGGCGAGCTCGAGGCGGGCGATCGCCGGCCAGATCTGCGCGGGCAGGTAGCCACGCAGCTCCGGGCGACCGCCGGCGGTAATCCCGTGCAGGAAACCGGCCTCGGTGCCCAGATAGCGATCAAGGGCCTGCAATGCCTCCTCGGCCCAGGTCAGCGTCTGTTCATCCTCGAATACGCGGGCGGTGGCGGCCAGGGCGGCGATCGCCATGCCGGAGGTGTCGGCATAGGTATTGCGGTCCACCCGGGGCGGATCCGCGGCGCGCCGGGCATCCGGTGCCTGGGTGTAGTAGTCGCGGTCGGCATACTGGCTGGTGCCGAAACGTTGCTGCTCGGGATCCCAGAGCTGCTCGCGCAGGTAGCGCTCGATGCCGCGGGCGACCTCGGCGTGATGCGGCTCCCCGAAGCGTTCATGGGCCTCGGCGAACAGCCACAGGAAGGCGGCGTTCTGGTCCAGGCGCTTGGAGGTCTCGAGTGCCAGCACCGGGTCGCGCTGGTCAGGGTCATGGAAGAAGAAGAATCCGCCCTCGACCGGGTCGTACAGGTCCTCGGCGATCCGGTCGAGCATGCCGGGCAGGCGTTCCCGCCAGTCAGGGTGTTCGAGCAGGAAGCGGTAGGTCCAGGGTTGCGGACGCTTGCTCAGGGTGCCGAAGGTGGCGCTGCCGCTCAGGCGGTGGCTGGCGGGGTCGTAAACCTGGTCCAGCATCTCCATGAAGTCGTTGATGCCGGTGATCGGGGCATCGTCCGGGGTGGTCTCGCGGCCGGTGACCGAGACCATGCGGCGCTGCTCCTCGAGGATCCCGCGCAGGTCGCGTGGGCGCACATGGCCGGTGAACCGGATCTGGACCTCGTCGTCGGCGTTGACGATAACCACGAACGGCAGCCCGCGGCCGCCATAGCGCCGGAACAGGTCGGCGCGGCGGTCGACATCGACCAGCACCGGGATGTAGTCGTCGCGCAGGATGGAGACGACCTCGGGGTTTTCCAGGGACTCGTCCTGGAAGTCCCGGCACCAGGTGCACCACTGGCCGTGGAAGTAGTAGAAGATTGGCTGCCGGGCCTCACGGGCCTCCTTGAACAGCCCGGCATCCCAGGCCTGCCACGGGATCGCGGAGCCCTCGGGGTAGTCGTCCACCGCCGCGCCCGTGCTGGTGGCGAGGATCGCGAGGAATAACGCGAGCAGGATGGAAAGATACCTCCGCGGGGGCCGAAGCGCGGGTGCCGGATTGTGGGGACGTGGGCTCGTCATGTGTCTGGCCTCGGGGTTGCGTCCTGCTATTTTCGACCGGTTGGGGGTGCCGCCGTTCACCGGGCGACCGGGTGGTAGCATGGCAGCCCCTTGTCACTCCACTGGAGACACCGGTTGAATTCTTCCCCTGATTGCCTTTGCGCAGGAGTTCCGGCGTGATGCTCTCGCGGGCCCTGTTTCTGTTGCCGGGTCTGTGGCCGGGCCAGGTCACTACCCACGGGATGGGGGCGGACGAGACTCCGGCGCTGCGCCGCCTGGCACGCTGGCTGGGGCGCGCCAGTCCGGGTGATTCTCCCGGTGCCGGGTCGGCGCACCCTTGCGGCTGGGAGACCGCGCTGGCTGGCGCCCTGAGCTACGGGCCCGCGCGTGGCGGCCGGCAGACTTGGCTGGCGCAGCCGGTGCGCCTGACCCCCGGGATGAAGGACGTGGTCGCGGAGCCGGTCAGCGGCATCGACCCGCAGGAGCGCGAGGCTCTGTGGCAGGCGGCTGCGCCGGAGCTGGAGGCCGCGGGCGCGGTCCTGCAGCTGTCCGCGCATGGCCTGTGGCTGCTGGAGATGGAGTCGGATGGCCTGGTTGATGGCTGGCCGCCGTCCATCGGCTGTGGTCGTTCGATGCCGGCACCGCCCCTGCACAGCGACACGGCGCGGCGCTTGCGCGTGCTGGAGAACGGGCTGCAAATGGCCTGGTTCCAGCATCCGGTGAACCAGCGGCGGGAGGCGGACGGCCGCGATCCAGTGCACGGGCTGTGGTTGTGGTCGCCCGGCGAGACAGGTGGCGAGGCCGCCTCCCGCTGTGTGCTGGGTGGCGGGCCGGTGGCCCGCTGGCTGGCGGAGCAGGCCGGGGCCAGGTGGGCTCCCGACCCGGCCGCTGGCCCCGCGGATACCAACGGAGCGGAGCCGGTGGTGGTCGTGGATGCGCTGGCGCAAGTGCCATCGCTGGAGCGCCGGCTGGAGATCCTCGAGTCGGTCGCCGAGGATGTGCTGGCCCCGTGGGTCGCGGCGCTGCGCCGTGGCCGGGTGGGTCGGCTGGAGATTCGCGATCCTCAGGCTGCGGGGGGTTCCGTGGCACCGGTGGAGCTGAGTCTGACACGTACCGGCAGCATTGCGTTCTGGCGCTCTGCGCGGCGCCTGTGAACGGGGTCGGGAAGGCGGGCGATGTCCGTTCGCTCGATGTTATACTGCGCGGCTTTTCACGCCATTTTCGAGCACGTCGCGGCGCGGCCGCGGCGCAGGACCGGACGAGACCATGGAACTGAATGCGCTGTACAGCCAGATTGACGATCTGAAGGGCCGCCTGGAAGGCCTTAGGGGGTATCTTTGACTACCCGGCCAAGGAAGAACGGCTAGAGGAGGTCCAGCGCGAGCTGGAGCAGAACCCGGATATCTGGAATGACCCGGAGCAGGCCCAGGCGCTGAACAAGGAGCGGGCCCAGCTGGAGGGCGTGGTAGTCAACATCCGCGAGATCGGCACCCAGCTGGACGAAAGCCGGGACCTGCTGGAGATGGCCGAGGCGGATGGCGACGAGGAGACGGCGGCGTCGGTCGAGGCCGATGTGGAGGCGCTGACCGCGCGTATCGAGGGCCTGGAGTTTCGCCGCATGTTCTCCGGCGA
>SKNJ01000338.1 GCA_007120575.1 Thioalkalivibrio sp. | reverse complement strand
TGCTGGCCGATGCCCTGGTAGACGAATGTCTGGAGCGCTATTCGCTGGGCGAGGGCGCGGTGGTGGCGCGGGCCCGGGGCAAGGCACTGGAAGGGCTGGAGCTGCAGCACCCGTTCCTGGATCGCGCAGTCCCGGTGATTCTCGGCGAACATGTCACTACCGAGTCCGGGACCGGCTGTGTGCACACCGCCCCGGGCCACGGCCAGGACGACTACATCGTCGGGCGCCAGTACAACCTGCCGGTGGAAAACCCGGTCGGGCCGGATGGGCGGTTTCTTCCGGACACGCCCTTCTTCGCCGGCGAGAACGTCCACCAGGCCAACGGGCATGTGCTGGACGTGCTGCGCGAACATGGCGCGCTGGTCGTCGCGGTCAAGCTGCACCACAGCTACCCGCACTGCTGGCGCCACAAGACCCCGATCATCTTTCGCGCGACCCCGCAGTGGTTCATCAGCATGGATCGCGCCGACCTGCGCGCCGATGCCCTGAAGGCGGTCGCCGATACCGAATGGATGCCGACCTGGGGCGAGGCACGTATCCACGGCATGGTCGCGAACCGGCCCGACTGGTGCATCTCGCGCCAGCGTAACTGGGGTGTGCCAATCCCGTTCTTCGTGCATCGCGAGACCGCGCGCCTGCATCCGCGCACCCCGGAGCTGATCGAACGGGTCGCGCAGCGGATCGAACAGGCGGGCATCGAGGCCTGGTTCGGGCTGGAACCGGAGGAATTGCTGGGCAAGGAGGCCGCAGACTACATCAAGCTGAACGATACGCTGGACGTCTGGTTCGACTCCGGCGTACTGCACAGCACCGTGGTGGAAAAGCGTCCGGAGCTCGGCGAACTGCCGGTCGACCTGTTCCTGGAGGGCTCCGACCAGCACCGTGGCTGGTTCCAGTCCAGCCTGCTGACCAGTGTCGCCATGCGCGGCGAGGCGCCGTACCGCGCGGTGCTGACCCACGGCTTCACGGTCGACGAGAACGGCGAGAAGATGTCCAAGTCGCGCGGCAACGTGGTCGCGCCGCAGGAGGTCGTCTCCACCCTGGGCGCCGACATCCTGCGCCTGTGGGTCGCGGCCACCGACTTCTCCGGCGAGATGGCAATCTCCGATTCGATCCTCGATCGGACCGCCGACGCCTACCGCCGCATCCGCAACACCACGCGATTCCTGCTCGGCAACCTGAACGGCTTCGAACCGGCCGCGCACGCCCTGCCGCTGGACGAGCTGCTGCCGCTGGATCGCTGGATCGTGGCACGCGCGCTGCAGGTACAGGAACAGGTCACCGGCGCGTATGACGGCTACCAGTTCCACCTGATCTACCAGCGGGTACACAACTTCTGCTCGGTGGAACTCGGCAGCTTCTACCTCGACGTGATCAAGGACCGCCAGTACACCACGCCGGCCGACTCGCACGCGCGGCGTTCGGCGCAGACCGCGCTGTATCACGTGGCCGAGGCCCTGACCCGCTGGGTGGCGCCGATCCTCACCTTTACCGCCGAGGAGATCTGGCAGCTCCTGCCCGGCGAGCGCCCCGACAGCGTGCTGTTTGCCACCTGGTACGACGGCCTGGCCGCGCTGCCCGCGGATGCCGTGTTCTCCGACGCCGACTGGGACCGCATCCTCGAGGTGCGCACGCACGTCGCGCGCGCCCTCGAGCTGGCCCGCAACGAGCAGGGTATCGGCGCCTCGCTGAACGCCGAAATCGAGCTGTACCTGCCGGCCGACGCCCCGGCCCGCAGCCTGCTGGCGCGCCTCGAGGACGAGCTGCGCTTCGTGCTGATTACCTCCGAGGCGCAGCTGGTGGACGGTGCCACCCCCGAGGGTGCCCACACCGCCGAGCTCGAGGACGGCACCGCGTTGGGGGTGGTGGTGCGCAAGAGCGAACACGCGAAATGTGTGCGCTGCTGGCATCGGCGCCCGGATGTCGGCGCCGATGCCGCGCATCCCGAACTGTGCGGGCGCTGCGTCACCAACGTCGAGGGCGCGGGCGAGACCCGGCGCTTCGCCTGATGCGGATCGCCGGGTCCGGATTCACCCCGGGGCTGCTGCTCGCGGCCGTGGTCGTCGTGCTGGACCAGATCACCAAGGTCTGGGCCGAGCGCGCGCTTACCCTGTATGCCCCGGTGGAGGTCACCAGCTTTTTCAACCTGTCGCTGGTGTACAACCCTGGCGCGGCGTTCAGCATCCTGGCCTCTGCCGGCGACTGGGGCCGCTGGCTGCTGTCCGGCGTGGCCCTCGTCATCGGCGCGCTGATCCTGTTCTGGCTCGCCCGCCTGCCGCGGCGTGCGTGGCTGTCGGTCACCGCGCTGGGGCTGGTGCTCGGTGGCGCGGTCGGCAACCTGATCGACCGCCTGCGCTATGGTCAGGTGATCGACTTTCTCGATTTTCACTGGGCGGGCTGGCACTGGCCGGCCTTCAACGTCGCCGACATGGCCATTACCGTGGGTGCGATCACCCTGATCGTCGCCACCTTTGTAGAAGCCGACCCGACGCGGGACTGAGGAGGAGCGCGGACATGACCGAAACCGCAACCGAAGGCGCACAGGTCGAGATGCGCTACAGCCTGATCCTGGACAACGGCTTCGTGGTCGACAGCACCGAAGACGAGACCGTGACCCTGACCCTCGGCTCCGGCGAGATCCTGCCCGGGCTGGAGGCCTACCTGATCGGATTGCAGCCGGGCGATCGACGGGAATTTGCGATCGAGCCGGGGACCGTGTTCCCGTGGCGGGACCAGGCCGCGATCCAGCCGATGCCGAAATCGCAGTTTCCGGAGGCGACCGAGCTGGCGCCCGGCCAGGTCTACGAATTCACCAGCCCCGGGGGCGATGTCGTGCCCGGACGCATCGAGATGATCGAGGACGATGCGGTGACCGTGGACTTCAACCACCCGCTGGCCGGTCAGGCGTTCACCTTCGCGGTGGAAGTTGTCGCCGTCCGGCCCGCGGACTGATCCGCAGGAGTAGCGCATGTCCCGACAGGTCCAGCTCGCCAACCCGCGCGGCTTCTGTGCCGGCGTCGAGCGCGCCATCGAGATTGTCGAGCGCGCGCTGGAGATCTACGGCGCACCGCTGTACGTGCGTCACGAGGTTGTGCACAACCGCCACGTGGTCGGGCGCCTGGAGGCGGCCGGCGTGGTGTTCGTCGAGGAGCTGCACGAGGTCCCGGACGGCCAGGTGGTCATCTTCTCTGCCCACGGCGTGCCCCGCCGCGTGCAGCAGGAGGCCGAACGCCGCGGCCTCACCGTGTTCGACGCTACCTGCCCGCTGGTCACCAAGGTGCACCTGGAGGTCGCGCGCTACGCCCGGGAGGGCCGCGAGGTGGTGCTGATCGGCCACGCCGGGCACCCCGAGGTCGAGGGCACTCTGGGCCAGTTCGACGATTCCCTTGGCGGGCGCATGATGCTGGTCGAAACCGTCGCCGACGTCGACGCCCTGGAAGTCGCCAACCCGGA